>JBEEGK010000411.1:0-4031 GCA_041166845.1 Acidobacteriaceae bacterium | reverse complement strand
CCAGGGGAAAACGACGAGGTGGTCAGCGCGCTCCGCCTCCGCATAGGCTATCGCCCGCCGCAGCGAATCGGGTCGAAACAGAACATCCGCATCGGTAAACAGCAACCATTCCCCGCTGGCAGCTTTGCCCGCTGTCCACATGGCGTGGGCCTTGCCGAGCCAACCGTGCGGCAGTTCATCAATGTGGACAACCTTCAAACGTGCATGTGCGCCGCTGCCGGAAGCCACGTGCTCCATGATTTCGCCAGTGCCGTCGTCAGAACGATCGTTCACCGCGATCACCTCGTAACTGTCATACTCAAGATTGAGCAACTGAGAGAGCGAAGCAGCGATGGACGCTTCCTCATTTCGTGCGGGGACTATGATGCTGACCTTCGGATGCCGGGTATTTTTGGATTTGCGGTCCCACTCGGGCGAAGAAATATCTGGAATAGTTGGCATTCCCCGGGCTGCACCTATCAAACGATAGAGCCACGCGATGCCGAGGGTCGTGCCAGCGATCCAATGAAAATAACTCATCCAGCTCGCACCGGGAGGGCGTCCGGATGGTCGGCAAATCCAACTTCGGGCGCGAATCGCATTCCGTAAAACAGTATGACAGAAGAAATCATCATGGCCACGATGGGGGCGATGAAAGCCGTCTGCAACGAGCGCTTGTCGGCGATGTATCCCATCAACGCGGGGGACGGAACGTCACCGAGCAGATGAATGATAAAAATGTTTGCGGCAATAGCGGTCGAGCGGATGTGAGCGCCGGTGGAATTAATTAGAGCGGCATTCAAGGGCGCAGTATTCACAAGCAGCAGAAATGCGGCCAAAGCAACCCCGGGCAGCATTGCACTTCCGGTAGTGAATAGTGCGACGAACATGACGGGAATCCCGAGCGCCATGCTCAACGCGGAAACCATATAGTACGCAGCCTTTGTCCGCCGCAACAAATAGTCTCCCAGCCAGCCTCCTGCAAGTGACGCGACGATTCCATCCACCACAATGATCTGGCCAAAGGTTAAATTTGCCGACTCCAGCGAATAGCCTCTTGCGCGAGAAAGGAAAGTCGGCATCCAAACTTGCACTCCACCCAGAGCAAATGTCATCGCTGCCATGCCCAGCGTGGCCGTCCAAAATGCCGGATTGCGCGCCAGACTTCGAAGGCTGCCTTTCGTGCTTCCCTGCCGTGCGGAATCGAACTGGCCGCGTTTCGGTTCGGGCACAAAAAGAAAAGCCACAGCCAGCAGAAATCCCGGAATGGCGGCAACGTAAAAAGGAAATCTCCATCCATGCTGCGGTCCCAGTTTTCCGCCCAAAATGTATCCGGCGGCTACCCCGACCGGAATCGCAAGATAGAAAATGCCGAGCACGCGCCCGCGCCTCTGTTCCGGAAACAGGTCAGCAACAATCGTAGGGGCAATAGTGACAAAGGTCGCCTCTCCGACACCCACAAGCGTATGGCGTACCAGCAGAGCCTGATAAGTATGAGTCACCGCGGTGAGAAGCGTCAGGCCGCTCCAGGCTATCGCCCCCAGCACAATGATTAGCTTTCTCGAATAACGATCCGCAAGCGGTCCTACGAAAGGCGCGGCCACCATATAGAAAAGGAGGAATACGCTGGTGAGGTAGCCAACCTGAGCGTTGGTGAGTCGAAATTCTGTTTGCACCAATGGCTGAACGGCGAACAAGACCGACCGGTCAATGTAATTCAACAAGTTCAACGCGGTGAGCAAGGCCAGCGCGGTTCGCGGATAAAGTTTTGTTTCGCTCACTTGGGGTGTGAATATATCATTTGGTTTTTTTATTGTTTTCCGATTTATCTATGTTGGATCGCGGCCACCTTGCGGTGACTGTCGTCGAAATACCTCCTCGCGGACGAAAGTCTCCCTTGACTTCTGCCCACACCGGACGCGCCCACTTCACGATATCTTCGAGAACCTGGTTGACGATGTTTTCCTGGAAGATACCGAGATTGCGAAAGTAGTAAAAATATTCCTTCAGCGACTTGAGTTCGAGACAGCGGTGATCGGGCATGTATCGGACCGTAATTACGCCAAAGTCCGGCAGCCCAGTCTTAGGACACAACGAAGTAAACTCAGGGTCGTCAATTAGAATCTCGTAACCGGGAAATTGGTTGGGCCAAGTTTCAATCTCCGGAAAATTTTGATCCAACCCGGATTTCGCGTGATCGTCGGTATAACGGGAAGTTTTTGGCATGACCTATTTTACCGAGACCGATTGGGCCGGGGAGGCCGCGATACGATATTTAGGCTAACGGATTTGAACTGTTGCGCAAACTACGAGCATCTAATGGGTTACGTGCACAGGCAAGAGTGGATGAGTCACGGCAGTGATAGATTAATCATTCGATCCATTTAATAATGACAGCAGCCCTCAATAACCGCAGCTGGTTGTCCGGACGATGGTGGCCGATTTGGGCCATTGCTGTCGTTCTCGCCGTTGTATTGCTGGCCTCATTCATGTCCCGCGGAGAAATCATTCCTGTGGTTACCGCTACCGTCGCTCGGCACACGATACGAAGCGTAATTTCGACCAACGGAAAGATCGAGCCCGTCCAAAATTTTGAAGCCCATGCGCCAGTCGGCACCACGGTGAAGAGGCTGCTGGTGAAAGAAGGCGACCACGTTAAAAAAGGTCAGCTACTCGTGCAATTGGACGATGCCGAAGTACAGAGTCAAGTAGCGCGCGCTCTGGCCCAAGTCCGATCGTCGCAGGCGGACGTCAGCGCAATCAAAGGTGGCGGCAACCGTGAAGAACTTTTGACGCTGGATGCACAGCTGGTGAAGGCGAGAACAGAACGCGATACGGCAAAACGAAATTTAGAAGCCCTCCAGCGACTGCACCAGAAATCCGCAGCTTCGCCCGGCGAAGTGAAGGACGCTGAAGAACAGTTGGAGCGCGCGGACGCTGATTTCAAACTCTTACAGCAGAAGCAGAAAGACCGATATTCCCAACCGGAAGTCGCGCGCGTGGACGCTCAAACCGAACAATCCAACCGTGGCTATTATGCCGCCACAGCTGTGTTGCGGCAGATGAATATCCGGGCGCCATTTGATGGGGTAGTTTATTCATTACCGGTCCACCAGGGCGCGTATGTAAATCCAGGCGATCTGGTCTTGCAGGCAGCAGATTTATCGAAAGTGCTAGTTCGTGCTTTTGTGGATGAGCCCGACATTGGACGACTTGTGCCGGGGCAGGTCATCGAGGTTGCGTGGGACGCGCTTCCGGGCCGCATATGGAAGAGCAGCGTGAATGTTGTGCCAGCCGCCGTGAAGCTCCACGGAACTAGAAATGTGGGAGAAATCACCTTCGTGGTCACTAATCAGGATTTAAGACTGCTGCCCAACATCAATGTGGGTGTGACGGTTGTAACCGCTGAACATCGCGATGTAATCACAGTGCCGCGAGAAGCGGTTCGTCAGGATGACAGCAAGACTTATGTCTACCAGATCGTCCAAAACGAACTGCAACACCGTGACATCCAGACTTCGATTTCCAACCTTACGCAAGTAGAAGTGATCGCGGGACTGGCAGTTAATGATGTGGTTGCGCTCACTTCAACGAATTTCAAACCGCTGCATGCTGGTGTGACGGCGAAGGTGGTCCACTAACATGCGGTTCCCTTCTCATGTTGCTACCAGCATAATTCTGTGTCTTAGCTTCGTAGCGTTTGCCGAAGTTTCACCTCCCGTTCCTGCGCTTCTGGCCCAGGGCAGAGTTGATGAGGCTATCACCACTTTGCGAACCCAGATCAGCAGTTCCCCGAATGATGCAGAGGCCCACAATCTTTTGTGTCGTGCTTATTTCAGCCTTGGGGATTGGGACCGCGGCGTCGGTGATTGTGAAAGGGCTGTCGTATTGGATCCTAACAATAGCCGCTATCACATGTGGCTGGGAAGAATCTACGGTGAGAAGGCCGACCGCGCGAATTTTATGGCTGCTGCTGGACTCGCCAAGAAAGTTCGAACCGAGTTCGAGGCTGCCGTCAGGTTGAATCCTACAAACATTGACGCGCGCACTGA
>JBEEGK010000410.1:0-2993 GCA_041166845.1 Acidobacteriaceae bacterium | reverse complement strand
GTCAGGGAATTATGCGGAATCTCAAAGTCAATGTTCTTGAGATTGTGGACTCGCGCGCCGCGGACAACTATGGTTTCAGTAGACATTGCGGATAAAGATGGTTCTGTCGAATGCGTCAATGTACGTGGACTGACCTGGTCCCCATGCGTCCTGCGAGGCGTCAGGCAACGTCAGAAGGGTCACAGAATCTTTCTATTATAACAAGCAGACACAATCGCGATTTGCAGACGACAGAAGAGGTTATTGTGCAAACTGCAAGAGAATAAAGATGTATATCCACAGCACCGCCATGAAGTGCCAGTACCAGGCCGTGACATCTACAACAATCAAACGCGCTTCGACCGGGCGGTGCAAGAGCGCGGCAATAACGGCGTAGAGCAGCACCAGCAACCCTCCCAGCAGGTGGAGGCCGTGCGCCGCCGTCAATATGTATACGAACGAACTGCTCGCGCTGGTCGCCAGATAAAAACCACGCGCCGCAAGTTCCTGCCACGCCATCCACTGACCGGCGAGGAAGCCAACCCCTAGCGCCGCTGTTATTGGCAGCCAGGGCACGTTTGCTTCCCGTCCAAGCGAAATCCCCGGAATAGAGATTGCCGGCGCCAGAGCGACTTCGCGCCCAATTCGCCGCCGCGCTAGTTCAATAGTCACGCTGCCAGCCAGTAGTAAAAACGTATTTACCAGCAAGAGTCGGACCGGCAGTTTGATGCGCATCCAATCGTGAACAAAGATGTCAGTACGATCCGCGAAATCCGGCACTCCTTTGCGGACCAGGTAAGCGGCCGTGAAGGCCACAAACATCATCATGATCGGCGCAATGGCTATCATCAGACCCAACCGCGCACGTCGCAGCCGCTGCTGATAGTCGGGGGAGCCATCCCAGCCGCGGCTGTCGTCGCCTCCGTGACCGAGTGGCGGTGGCAAACTTCCGCCACCGCGTCCGATTTGCGGATGGCGGGCAGTCGGTGATATTGACGTAGCCATAAAAATTGACTAAAAGCTGGCCGATGCCAGCAGCGCTAGCTGCTTTTTATTTCTTCTTGCCGAACTGGCGCACGTACTTGACGACCTGTGCGATCTCCTCACTACTCAATTGGCCCTCGAACGGAGGCATGTTGCTCTTGCCCTGGCTGATGATTTGCTTCATTTCGGCGTCGCTCAGCTTTTGCACTTCACGGTTATGCAAGTCGCGAGCCTGAAGTTGCTTGCCCATATTAGTGTTCGCAGTTCCGTCACTGCCATGGCAAAGAATGCAACGTGCCTTGAATATGGCCTCTCCAGGCGAAGCTTTCGCGTCGTCGCTAGCTGAGGACATTGTGGCAAAAAACACAACCGCGATACACATCAATAAACAACTTCGGACCATCTGATAATTAGGCACCAAGCAGTTTTCCTTTCGGACGACAAAGATGCAACCGGTTCGGGTTAGATTACCAAAAGCAGCCATTAAGCGACCGCGTTATTGCCCCCTGTCACCCTGCGCCGCTCAGTTAGATGGCAAGCCCGATCACGGCGTCGCGGATGGGCGAGCAATATTGAGGCAATTCATGCCAGAAAACAAGCGTGAAAGCTGGAATAGACGATATCGCGACGGGTCCCATCCGTCATTGGTTCCCGATTCTTTTCTAGTGGAGGCGTTTGATGAATTCATCCAGCCCATTTTTCCAAACGGCGGGAAGGCGCTCGATTTGGCTGGAGGCATTGGGCGCCATTCCATCTGGCTGGCTGAACGTGGCTGGACCGTGACCTTAATGGACATCTCAGAAGCTGGACTTGCCAAAGCGCAGGAAAATGCCGGCGCGCAAGCCGGCAAAATCAAATTCGAAACAGCGGACGCGTCCAAATTTCGGGCCCGAGAACACTACGATCTGGTGGCAGTGTTTTTTTATTTGCATCGCGACATCTTCCCCGAACTCATTAAGGCGCTCTCTCCTGGTGGCGTTATCATTTACAAAACCTATACTCACCTGCATCCGCAGTTCGGCTCGGGACCCAGTCATCCGATGCACTTATTGCAAGAGAATGAGCTGCTGAGATCATTCGCGGAGCTGAAGACTCTGCACTACAACGAGACGATTGCCGGACGCGGAGTTGCTGAATTGGTTGCCCAGAAATCCTAATCTGAAGTGGCCCTCCGCTAGAATAATGCCATGCAAAAGGCATCGCGAGATCGCGGACACGGCACCAAATGTCTCAAGCTGCAAAAGAATTTCTGTTTTGCCTGCGGCAAGAATAATCCCCATGGCATGCACTTGAACTTTATCTATGACGAACAGCGCAAATGCTTCACCTGCCATTTCCGGCTCAGCAAGCGCTACACCGGGCCGCCGGGCCACTGTCATGGCGGCATCATCGCCACCATCCTCGACGACGCCATGGGTAAGGTGAATAAACTGCGCGAAGTTGTTGCATTGACCTCACAGATGACGGTGGATTACTTAAAGCCCGTCCCACTGCGGGCGCCGCTGACGGTCGAGTCACGAGAGTTGCGAGTGCGTGGACGCCGTCACGTGAATGTCGCTGAGATTCTAACTGCCAGGCGCGAGGTGCTCGCCCGCGGTAAAGCTACATTCATTGCGATTGATCCTGCCCGAATGTTTGGCCGGCACATAGCGCGTTAACTGCAGCGAAAAGAACGTAAACGGGCGATTATGTAGTCCAGCGTTGTAGAATAAAGCATTGGATTTGTCCATTTTAGGACGACCATCCAATTGCGCCCGAGTCGCAACGTTGCGGCGCTTTTACACGCTCCAGAAATGAGTCAATCATGTCACAGAAAAATGGAAATTCGACCAGCCTGCGTCTAAAGACCGGCTTGGCTGAAATGCTAAAGGGCGGCGTCATTATGGACGTGACCAACGCCGAACAGGCCGTAATCGCGGAAAATGCCGGAGCCGTTTCCGTCATGGCGCTCGAGCGCGTGCCCGCGCAGATTCGCGCCGAGGGCGGAGTGGCCCGTATGGCATCGCCCAAAAAGATTCGCGAGATCATGG
>JBEEGK010000409.1:0-5080 GCA_041166845.1 Acidobacteriaceae bacterium | reverse complement strand
TCGTAGCGACCCGTTTAGCCGACATATTTCTGTCGCGGAGCGCAATCGCCGTCTCCAGCAGGCATTCGCTCAAGCCGGAGAGCGTTTGCTTAAATGTCCCGAGGCAACGGGAACTGATTTGACGGCGTCGCCACCATCGAACGATGACTTATCGTCTCTAAGGGCGCAGTGGCTTCAGATGAAACCGAAAGTTGGGCGCCTCAATCGTCCGGAGGAAAAAAACCTCTTCGATTCGGCTATGAATCTTGTCCTTCAAATCGAACAGCAGGCCGAAAAGAATTGCAGCCCCGCCAGCGACACCGATAAAGCTCTTTTACTTTTGGCGAAAGGCCGCTCCGGAGTCGAACAATAGTGACGAGCCCCAGAGTGGCGTGGACACGCCGTTTCTCCCTAACCACTTCTTTACGCGAAGAACGTTTCTTCCTCATCCTCGCCGTGTTCATCGGAGTGTTCTCAGGGCTCGCCGTCGTTTGCTTCCGCCTGGCAATTGATTGGACGCGCATTGCCCTGCTCGGTCCGCTTCCCGCGCCCTATAGTCTTCGACTGATTGCGGCCCCCGTGCTGGTCAGCCTCGTGGTTGCTGTTCTGGTTCGGCATATCTTTCCTCAAGTACGTGGCAGCGGAGTGAATCAGACCAAGGCCGCGCTCTATATTTTTAACGGCTACATTCCGATTCGCACCGCTATTGGAAAATTCATCACCGCCGCCCTCGCCATCGGCGCCGGACACTCTCTGGGACCCGAAGATCCCTCGCTGCAAATCGGCGCCACCCTCGCCTCCGCACTGGGAAGACGAATGACGCTCTCCCGCGAAAAGCTGCGTCTGCTCGCCCCGGTCGGAGCTGCTGCAGGTCTTGCGGCCGCCTTCAACGCTCCCATTTCCGCTGTGCTATTCGTGATTGAAGAAGTTATCGGCCGCTGGACCGCCGGAATCCTCGGCTCGGTCGTGCTGTCGGCAATCTCCAGCGTCGTCGTTGTGCGCTGGTTTCTCGGATCGCAGCCGCTGTTTCGCATCCCGTCCATCACCACCGCCAAGCCCACCGAACTATTCGCCTACGCCGTCCTCGGATTAGCCGGAGGCCTCGCCGCCGTCGTATTCGCAAAAGCCATTGCCTACTTCCGTCCAATACTTCGTGCCCTGCCCGGCTGGACGCAATATTTCCAATCCGCCATCGCCGGCCTCGCCATCGGTCTCATCGGATATCTCGGTGCTCCTCAAGTCATGGGCGCCGGATACCAATACATGGACCAGGCCATGCACGATCAGTTCACGTGGAAGATGCTGGCGCTTCTCGCCGCGCTGAAGATTCTCGCCACCACGCTCTCTTTTGTGAGTGGCACCCCCGGAGGCATGTTTGCCCCCGCGCTCTTTGTCGGCGCCATGCTTGGCGGCGCGGTCGGAGGCGTCGAGCGCATCTTCAATCCCCACCTCACGGGCTCAACCGGCACCTACGCGCTCGTCGGAATGGGCGTGCTCTTCGCGGGTTTCCTGCGTGCTCCCATGACTTCGGTGTTCATGGTGCTCGAGGTCAGCGGCAACTATTCGATCATTCTTCCCGTCATCATCGCCAACGCTGTGGCTTACGTGATCGCACGCAGCCTTCAGCCAACAGCGATTTTCGATCTGCTCACTCGCCAGGATGGCCTCGATCTTCCCTCCATGGAAGAGCAGCGCGAGGAAAGTGTTTTACGCGTGGAAGACGCCATGCAATCCCCTGAAGGACTAATCCTCGAATCCAGTGAAACCGTTCAGCAAGCCAATAAAAGCGCTGAACAATCGCACTCCGAAACTTTTCTCGTGCGCCTCGATCCCAGTGGATGGGCCGTCATCACTCGCGACCTTCTCGCCCGCCTAGATCATGAAGGCAAGGGCGAAATGACCCTGCTGTCGGCTCTTCCAACAAATCGCTTGCCCTATCTCCACCCTGACTATCCATTGGAGATGGCGCTCCGCTACGTCTACCAGCATCCGATTGTTCCGGTCGTAAGCCGCGCCGACTTCCGCAAGCTCGAAGGAGTCATCTCTAGTGACGCGGTTCTGAATAAGTATCGGGTGGTGAGTAATGGAGAGGACGGATGACGCAGGCTCGGAACCATGGGAAGTGATCGCTTACGGCACTTTTTGGCACGTCACTTGGTATGTCATTGTCTTTACACACAAGCGCCTCAGGAATATCCTTGCGCCCCATGTGGCATCAGCATCTCTTCAGCCTTGTGTCGCGTTCATGGTCTTCTTTAGTCAGCGCGATGGGGACAACGACGCTCGCGATTGTCGTGGCGCTCGTCGGCTTTCTTCTTGTACTCGCATTCAACCTCGCCCTTAAACTACAAAAAGACGGATCGAACTGGGGTGCAATGATCTTGCATTTCAGGCAGAATCTCAGGGATTCTCTCTTGCCAACTGCACTGGTGACTTTATTACTGTGGGGCACTTTGTTTGGATATTCCGTGGTTCAAACCATTTACTACGACCATTCAGCATTCGTCGCAAGAATTGGACAGTTAAAGGCTGAAAATAACAAACTCGCGCGCTTAATTGAGGAAAGCAAGAAACCCAAAGTTGACAATGCGATTCCGGCCCCAAGACATCGAAAGGGTCGTGCTGATTTGGTTTTAGAGGGAAGAAATTTGGCAAGCGAGTTGGCAAGCTTTTCTGGGCAGGTGGAACGAACCAGACCGCCCTACATCTTGAGCACAGCAAATCCTATAGAGACGACACGAAGTCAGGCAGCAAGAGATTCTCACGACAAACAAGCCATCATTGATTTCATGAAGACTTTTTCCGGGAGAATGGCTAATTTTCAGAATGGGCTGAAAGAGGATGGGCTGGATGCATCCCAACTAGAACGTCACGTCATAGCTGCAACTAATACGCCGGTGATCCTTCCATATGTCGCCGCCGACCTAAACGGACTCGCGGATCAGTTGGAAGGCAAAGCGAAATGAGATTAAAGGGGGCAGAAATGCTCCCGGACATTTTTCGTGACGAGTCCAGGCACCGCCTGTTAACCCCCGAGTCAATCATCCCGTCCCAATCCTCTTTCCTTTTCAACAACTTAGGCTCCATCCAATGCGCATTTATACCGCTAAACCCTGTTTTTACCCCTTTCATTGCGTTCGGGATGTAATAGACTTACGCCTTCAATAACATAATCACATCCGCTACCTAGGGCAGAGCTATATCCCTATTGGTGTGTTGACAGCGGATTGCACGATTAATTTCAGGATTTGCCGTTTAGACCGGAACTACGCAGTGGAAAGCGAGAATACATGCATAAGCCAGTGAAGTATGTGGAGAAAGCAGTTACAGTTGCCGCGAAAGGCGCGTGGGTAGTTTTTGATCGGCTCAATGCCATCAAGCAAAACCCTTCTCCTAAGCCGAAGTGGTCCGATAAGCCTCTTTTGAAGTCGTACGAAAAATCGAAACCACCGCTCGGCTGGCCTCGCAGCACTGACTCGCTATGCCCGAAGTGTGTCCCTGAAATTCGTCAGCAGATTTTGGATGGCAAGCTGCCGGTCGAGATCCTTGTTAACGAAAAGGTCGGCGAGATCAAAGCGCAGATTATCGAGCGCGACGGCAAGATTCTGATGGTCAAGGATTGTCCCAAGCACGGACACTTTGAAGATGTCATGTCCATTGACCCCGACTTCTCGCAGCACCTTGAAGACGTATTCCCCGGCCGCGACATTCGCGCCCACAATGACGAGAAGCTGCACAACCACGGCACCAGCACTGTGAAGTATGGCCGCGGATCGGTCCTCACCATTGATCTCACCAATCGCTGCAACATGATGTGCGATCCCTGCTTCATGGACGCCAACCAGGTCGGCTTCGTGCACGAGCTTGGATGGGACGACATCAAGATCATGCTCGATAACGCCATCACCATCAAGCCCCGGCGCCAGATGTCGGTACAGTTCTCCGGTGGTGAGCCCACGCTTTCGCCTTACTTCCTCGACGCGGTTCGCTACGCACGCAAAGTTGGATACAACAGCGTGCAGGCAGCAACCAACGGAATCGAATTTGCCAAGAGCCTTGAGTTTGCCCAGCAGGCCGCAGACGCGGGCATGCGCTACGCCTATCTCCAGTTCGACGGAATCGGCAATGCTGCCAATGCTCACCGCAAGGTCGGCAATCTGTTCGACGTGAAATTAAAGGCTATCGATAACCTTCACAAGGCCGGAGTCGAGATTGTCCCCGTCGTCACCATCGTGAACGGAATCAACAACGAGCAGGTGGGGCGCATTATCAAGTTCGCCCTCGACAATCCTAAGAAGATCGGATTTCTCTCCTTCCAACCCGTATCTTTCACTGGACGAGATGAAGCCGTCACCGACGATCGTCGCGAGGCGCAGCGCTACACCCTCTCACATCTTGCGCATGACGTGAAAAGTCAGACCGGACTGGGCGAACCCGCCCGCGACTGGTTCCCGATCTCATTCATGAGCACTTTCTCCGATTGGGCTGACCTCATGCACGTTGAAGATAAGAACAACGACTGGGGCCAACTCTCTTGCGGATGCCATCCCAACTGCGGTACCGGCATGGCGTTGATGATTGATAAAGAGACGAAAGAAGCGGTTCCGGTCACGGCTTTCCTCAAGGGCGATCAGCTTGCCAAGGACATTGCCAAGGTGAACGACGCGGCACGAGGGAAGTTCCTCACCATCGTCGGCATGGCGTTGTGCTTGATGAAGAATTACGATCCGTTCCAATCTCCGACGCACTTCAAGCTCATGGACCTGTTGAAGAAGTTCGACAAAAACTTCAACGCCACTGGCAAGAACTACGGCAAGGTCGGTCCGGACCGCACCATGGACGACGTCATGAAGCGCCGCCAGGATCGCTGGAACTTCCTGTTCATCGCGGGAATGTGGTTCCAGGATCTCTTTAACTACGACTTCCGGCGCACCGAGCAGTGCATCATTCCTTACGCCACGCAGGAAGGTGAAATTTCATTCTGCGCCTACAACACGGGCGTGGGTTGGAGGAACATCATCGAGAAGATGCACATGACTGCCACGCTCACCAAGTGGTACGAAGAGCATGGACGCCATGAAATCTTTGCAGGTGGCAAGAA
>JBEEGK010000408.1:0-6267 GCA_041166845.1 Acidobacteriaceae bacterium | reverse complement strand
GCAGAGAGAACAGCAGAAACATGTGGGCGGTCCACACTCCTATACCTTTCACCCGCGTCAGATGTTCGATCACTTCTTCGTCAGATAAAACAGGCAGGCGGCTGAAATCCAGATCGCCGCTTTGCGTATGCTCTGCGAGATCGCGAAGGTAAGAAGATTTTTGCTTGGATAATCCCGCCCCGCGCATCTGTTCGTCGCTGAGTTTTAGAATTCCTTTGGGAGTCAATGGCGTGCCGGCTAAAGCCGCAAAGCGATTAAATATAGTGAGCGCAGCTTTGCCGTTCAGCTGCTGGTAAACAATCGCTTCGGCGAGGCTCTCAAATTCGGGCTCGCCAAATTCCATGCGGAACGGGCCGACCTTCTTGATGATCGCTGAAAGTATGGGATCGGACTTCTTCAGGTGAGTTACGGCGCGCCGCAACGTCGTTGCCTCGTCAGTCAAGTTAGGTGACGCTGACTTCCGTATACGTTCCATATACAGAGCGCAAGGCTTCGCAAATTTCACCAACGGTTGCGTAGGCCCGAACGGCGTCAATGATATATGTCATGGTGTTCGCAGGAGAAATGTTACCATTGCTGCCGGCCTGTGGATCTTGCGTCGCCGCTTTTTGTAGCGCTGCCAAAGTGCGGTTGACCTCATCATTAGACCGCCGTTTTCTCAGAACTTCTAATTTCTTGCTCTGCTGCCGGGCCACAGTCTCGTCAATGTAGAGGATATTTGGTGAGTTTTCTTCGATCACAAACTCATTCACGCCCACAATAATCTTTTCTTTGGCTTCGGCCGCCCGTTGAAATTGATAAGACGCTTCGGCAATTTCCTTTTGCGGATACCCTCGTTCGATGGCGTTTACCATGCCGCCCATGGAATCGAGTTTGCCGAAATAATCGAATGCGCCCTTTTCCATTTGTAGAGTCAGGCTTTCGAGAAAATAAGATCCGCCTAGTGGATCCACAGTTTGCGCAACACCTGACTCGTATCCAATAATTTGTTGGGTGCGAAGCGCGATGCGGGCCGCTTCCTCACTGGGGAGGGCGAGGGCCTCGTCGTAAGAATCCGTGTGCAGCGATTGGGTTCCGCCCAGCACCGCGGCCAGTGCCTGGATCGCGACGCGCGCAATGTTGTTCATGGGTTGCTGCGCGGGCAGTGAAACCCCTGCGGTCTGAGTATGAAAGCGCATCAGCCAGGTGCGTTGGTTCTTCGCGTTAAAGCGATCTTTCATCACCTGATACCAGATTTTGCGCGCGGCCCGGTATTTTGCGATCTCTTCGAAAAAATCGTTGTGCGCGTTAAAGAAGAAACTCAGCCGCGGCCCGAACTCATCTACATCGAGTCCCCGGCGCATTGCCCACTCCACATATTCGACGCCGTCATACAAAGTGAATGCCAGTTCCTGGAGCGCGGTCGAACCGGCCTCGCGGATGTGGTATCCGCTGATTGAGATGGTGTTGAATCGCGGCGTGAATTTCGACCCGAACTCAAACGTATCCATCACCAGGCGCATGGACGGGGCCGGCGGATAAATGTATTCCTTCTGCGCGATGTATTCCTTGAGAATATCGTTTTGAATAGTGCCGGAAATCTTCTTCCAGTCGGCACCCTGCTTTTCCGCGACGACAAGATACATGGCCCACAGCACCGAGGCCGGAGAATTGATAGTCATGGAAACCGTGGTCTTCTCGAGATCAATGCCATCGAAAAGAATTTCCATGTCTTCGAGGGAATCAATCGCTACTCCGCACTTTCCCACCTCGCCTTCGCTGGCGGCATGGTCGGAGTCGTAGCCCATCAATGTCGGAAGATCGAAAGCAACTGAGAGTCCGCTGCCGCCATGCTCCAGTAAATATTTGTAACGCTGATTGGTCTCCTCTGGAGAGGCAAAGCCGGAAAACTGCCGCATGGTAAAAAGCTTGCCGCGATATCCGCTGGCATGAATTCCGCGCGTGAAAGGCGGCTGACCTGGATATCCTAGATACTGTTCATAATTCCAATCATCCGGTAAGTCGGCCTGGGTATAGAGGCGCCTGATTGGAACCCCAGAAACGGTGGTGAAACGTGCATGCCCATGCTCATCTAAGTTTGTACCGGTTGCAGCCCCGATGGGCTTTTCCGGAGCTTTCTCGAGCGTGGGAGCAAGAGTTTTCTCCGCCCAGTCTTTCTCCGCAACGGAGGGATGTCGCGAAACAAAAACGTCATCAATCGGACTGTCCGCGGCAGAAAGGCTGGTTACGTTATCTTTCGGCATTGTTACCTTCACTCAAATTATAGCGATACGTGCCGTGCTTACGAAAACGCTGAGAGCTAAGCCTCAACCCTTGCGCGCCAATTCCCAGGCCTTGGAATACTTCCACGAAACATATCCAGCATGATACAGATGCAGCAATAAACCCTCGCGGCCATCCAGGTATCCCATGCGAACAAAGTAGTTGTAAATAAACGTAAGTAGCGGGCGAACGACGATGGCAATAAAACTGAAGCCGCGATATCCCTTTCCGGCTAACAACTCTCCCCCCGAGGATGAGTAGCTGTTCATGTGATCGATGTATCCTCGCAGAGTTGGATAAGCGTTGTGTACCAGCGCATTCTTAAAAGTCTTAGTGGATCCCGCAATCTTGATTGTCGGATGCGCGCCCTGCTCCTCAAACTTCCCGGCGCCGCGCCGAATCAAGCGCAGCTTTGCATCCGGATAAAACCCTCCATAGCGAATCCAGCGGCCCAGAAAGAAATTTTTGCGAGGGATAAAAAAACCGTCTACGGTCGGATTGCTCCGCAATGCTGCTTGTATTTCTGTGGCGAGGGCAGGTTCCAAAGCTTCATCGGCATCGAGCTGCAACACCCAGTCCATAGCTGCCTTTTCCATGGCTGAGTTTTTTTGGACTGCGAAGCCCTTCCACGGCTCAGAAAAAAACTTTGCACTGTATGCTCGTGCGATCTGCTCCGTCTTGTCTACTGAACCCGAGTCCACAATGATGATTTCGCCGTCCTGGTTGCTGACAAGAGGCTTCAGGCTTTCCAGAGTAGTGCCGAGATTGACCTCTTCATTGTGCGTGATTAGAACGATCGAGATGGTCACACGGAGAGCATACCGCGAGCTTTGGTGCAGTCCAATGGCGGCCAATATACGGCCGCCATTGGAGTTTCAAAACTACGCTTACTGCGGCGGTGCGGTTGTCGCAGGCTGCTGCTGTGCAGGCTGCGATGGCGTAAGTGACGTCACATCCTTGCGTGGCGCGATATAAGGAATATTAGGCATGTGGGTTACTTGACCTCGCTCTGCATCCCCTACAGTGATGCCTGCATGGTCCAGCAAGAGGCCAGTGGCGCGATCAAGCTCCACGTGGGATTTTTCATACGCCGCCATGGCCGAGACCAGATTGGATTGCGCGGTCGCAAACGTAGATTGATTTTGCAAGACAAGAGTGCTGGTCGAAGCCCCTAGATTGAACTTCTTCTGCTCGGCGTCTAAAGATTGACGACCCAATTCAACCGCGGCTTGGGCTGCTTGCACGCTGGCGCGATTCTGCTGCAGCGAGAATTGTGCGTTGCGTACCTCGATACGTATCTCGTTCTCAATCTGTTGCGCTCTGAGCTGGGCCTGGCGATATTCCAGTTCCGATCTCACCTGTAATGCTTGCGCTTCGCGATTGCGCAGCGGAATAGTAAGCGTCAGACCAAGACCCTTATCAGGAGCGCTGGAATTAACTAACTGGTTCAAGGTATCGCCGTAGCTGCGCGCCGGGGTGGTTCCGGGCGGAGTGCAAAATCCCGCAGGAGCGAACCCGCTGCCGCAAGTGCTGTAAATACTCTGATCGCCGCCGATGCCTGATCCTCCGTAGTAAGCAAACAGATCGAGGCTTGGAAGCATGGCATTACGAATCGCCCGCGTATTGAGATCTCGATTGTTCATGTCTATGCGTGACTCAGCTAATTCGGCGCGGTGACTCAGTGCATCATTGACGAGATCTTGCGTGGGGACAATGGGTTCCTGCCCCGGAAGCTCCATGGTCGAGGTAGGAATTACCTCGGCGTCGGCAAGGACTGGATCTTGCAAGTTTCTGCTGAGGGCGTTTTTCATCAACAACTGTTGTAGGTCGAGATTAGTTTGCGCCTTGGTCAACGCCTGTTGCTCAGTGGCAACCGTATTTTGCGCGCGCACAACTTCGATGGGCGCCAGGCTGCCGATCTGTACTTGCTTCTGAGTATCAGAGAGCGTCTTCTGCGCGAAGGCGATGTTCTCCTGCTGCACTCGTACATCCTCGTAAGCAAAAACCAGGTCCCAATACATGTTTTCGATCTGGTCCACGGTGGTGATAATTTGCAGGCGGAAAGCCACGTCTGAAATTTCACGATTGTTTTTAGTGATGCGAATAAGCCGCGTGTTCGGAAGGAATCCAAACCCTTGCATCAACCGTTGTGTCAGCTGAAACTTGAAGCCGGAATTCAGGCTCGGACTGATGGTGTTGAACGGATTGTTGCTCGCCACTCGCGAGTTAGTGAAGCCGACCGACATGTTCGTGCCCCACTGAAAGCCTTGTTGATAAGCGAAGTTGGCGGTCCCAGTGTTCTGCACTGTTCCTGACGGATTACAGAAAGAGCTGGCGCATTGCGCTCTTGAGCGGTCCTCCTGCAACGTTCCGGTGAGAATGGGGTCAAAGCTAGTGATGAAAGAGCCTTGCCCAAGACTGGAACTTACCAATCCGTTGGTGCCGGCTCCGATTCCACCTGGAGCAGCAGTGGTTCCACCAGTGCCCGATCCAACCGAACCGCCTAAGCCTCCCACGCCACCACCGGGAGTATTCTGCACGATGCCCTGATTCGCTCCCAGAATGCTGTTGGCGCCCGACTTCGCGCGCAATACATCGGTGTCCGCGATATTGAGGTTGTAGCGGGCGATGCCGATGTCGAGATTGTTTTCGAGCGCAAGCGCGACGGCGTCGTTCATTGACAGCATCAGCTTGCCTTCGCGCAGCAAATCGTTAATTCGCGGGGCATTGGCCACGTCAGGAGCCGGCACATGTTGAGGACTGTAAGGCGCGAGAATGTTCGGAAACGCCGAGCGCGGCTTGGAGTAGTCTTTCAACACGAACTGGCGGGGCTGGGGACCCTGAACTGGCACGGTCTCGCTGGCCTTCGGTTGTTCCGCCTGTCCACCTTGTGAGGGTGGTGCGGCGTTAGGGACTGGTTGCGACTCTTGCCCTGAACTGGCGACCGTTAACCCGACTGCTAAAATCAGGCTTGCAAATGGGCGGGCAACAGAAATCAAGCGAAACAAAGGCATTCTTTTTCTCTCCTGCGTTTGTACTGATGACGTGTCGGGTCCTTTAATTTAAGAGGACTGGAAACTAGACCTGCAACAGGTACGCAAAGCGACCCTCTCAGGTTCAAAAACTTTAAAGAAAGTACAGACACCCTGGCAGAATAAAACAGTATATCCGAGAAAATTCATGCTTCAGCCGGCACGAAACTTACGCCAGAAGTGAATACGCTTCCGCCCTAAACACAAGCAGACGCACGATGTCTGTAACCTTGGATGAAAGAGAACGTCCGTAAGACTCCAATTTTAATGCGCAGCTTAAAAGTCACTCTGGCGTACGACGGTGCCGAGTTTGCGGGCTGGCAGGTGCAACCCGGCCTGCCCACCATACAAGGCGCCTTAGCGTCTGCTATTGGACGAGTGACTGGCGAAAAGGTATTGCCGCAGGGTTCAGGCCGCACCGACGCCGGAGTACACGCATTGGGCCAGGTGGCAAGCTTCTCGATCGCGTCGCCAATCCCGGTCGCCAATATGTGGGCCGCTTTGAACGACGTGCTGCCGGCTTCCGTTCGCGTTTTGGATGTGGCCGAGATGCCCCCGGAGTTTCATGCGCGAAAAAACGCCAGATCGAAAACTTACCGGTATCGAATGTATCGGGAACCCATTTGTCCTCCATTTTTGGCTCGGTACGTGTGGCATCATCCTTATCCGCTCGACGAGCTTGCCATGCAGAAGGCCGCCCCGCTGATCATTGGTGAGCACGATTTCACATCTTTTGCCGCGGTTGATCCCGAAAGAAATCGTGAGGTCAATGTCGAACAGGCGCGCGCGGAGGTGCCAAATGAGAAAGGAGCCGCTCTCCTCATCGGCGGAGATAATGTGCGAAGGATTTTCGAATCGTCATGGCAACGCGAGGGTGGCGAGCTGATCTACTCCGTTCGAGGCAGCGGATTTCTTCATCACATGGTCCGCAACCTCGTGGGAACATTTTTGCTGGTGGGAAAGGGAACTCTGT
>JBEEGK010000407.1:0-4196 GCA_041166845.1 Acidobacteriaceae bacterium | reverse complement strand
CGCCCAGTCTGCCCAGTGGCGAAATGAGCACGTCGGTTACGTGTTCCAAACTTTCAATCTCATTCCGGTGCTGACCGCGTTTGAAAATGTTGAGCTTCCGTTACTGCTCACGAAGCTGAACACGCAGCAGCGCCGCGATCATGTTATGACTGCTCTGAATTTGGTGGGATTGGGCGAGCGCATTCATCATCTTCCGAAACAGCTCTCTGGCGGACAGGAGCAACGCGTGGCCATTGCCCGCGCAATCGTCAGCGATCCTACTCTTCTGCTGGCTGACGAACCTACCGGCGATCTCGACAGCCACTCGGCGACCGAAATTTTAGAGATTTTGAAAAGGCTCAACGAGGACTTTCATAAGACCGTCGTTATGGTGACGCACGATCCTCATGCCGCTTCTTATGCGCACGTGACCAGGCATCTGGAAAAAGGAATGCTGCTTCCGGCGTAAGCTTAAAGAGGCTTGCTGGGCAATTCACAGACCC
Source organism: Acidobacteriaceae bacterium (assembly GCA_041166845.1). GTDB lineage: Bacteria > Acidobacteriota > Terriglobia > Terriglobales > Acidobacteriaceae > JALYIM01. The sequence continues at coordinate 3,714 of JBEEGK010000407.1, read as the reverse complement.
AATGCCACAGCCGCCGGCCATTTGGACCAACTTCCGAGCCAGCCTCTCCGTACTCCACCAGCCGGTTGAGAACCGTGGTGACGGATGCAAGCGGATCTTTGTGGCGGTCCAGCAGCGCGGGCGAGCTCTTCTGAATGCGCTCACACGCTTCCCTCGCGCTCAGTGGCAGACTGGCCTCCATGAGCGTCATGCGACAGGCGTTGGTGAACCCGGAATGCCGCCGGGTGCTCTTGTGCTCAACCAGTTCCAGCAAATCGGTGTTTAACGCGGCATCTCCGAACAACGAGCCTAGCCCCATGATCGTCTGCTTCACAGTGCCAATTCGTTTCATAATCTCCGCCCGCTGGCGCATGAGCTCGCGAAGTTCAGATTGAGCGGCTTTTAGCACTTCCCGAACGTGCGAGTCTTTATCGAAATCTGTGTCGCGAATCGCAGTTGAACTTACATTTGCGAGAGTCTGCATGATTCAAAAGTCTCCCAGTGCCAAGTACCAATAGCTACGAGCTAAATCGGCAGTTTGTTCCGCTTCATCTTGGGTCCTAACGCGCCCCCTAAACGAAGTTCCGGCTTGCAGGTTGGACGTTTAGGCACGCAAAACGTTTAAAATGAGGACGCTCGCTTTCTATAAGAGGCGGGTTTTAGTACACAACCGCGGTGTCTACAGCTACATCTCCCTTGACAAACGCGGTTCCCCTGCATAAAGTTCGGACAATTGCTTCATTAACGCGAATTCCGGACTAAGGTGCCTAAGTCATGAAGAATGTTTACGAAGTCTTAAGACAAAAAGAGCTCGAACTCTCCAGACTGGAGAAAGAAGTCGAGGCGCTGCGCGTAGCCGCGCCGCTGTTGTCGGATGAGAAGGAAGCCAGCGAAGCAGGCAATAGTAATAAGCCGACGCTTGCCGGCAGTCCGTCCGCCCAGCAACCTATCCGGATTCCCCAGCCGGCCGCGAATACCGCGCCACAACCTGCTGCCCGCGCTGCGGGATGGGAAGATTCGGCCAAGCGCTGGCCGTAAAGCTTTCTTACTAAGAAAATAATGCCAGTCCCCAGGTACGAGGACTGGCATTGGATTTTTAAGCGACGACTGTCATTCGGCGCGAAAGCGAGGATTCCTTTCGACCCCTTTCCTCGCGGGTGATGACGCCCGCGCCCTGGACACTCTTATCCTACAGGCTGCTCAGCCAGCACTTTCTCGCGCTCTTCTGCATCCTGCTGTTCTTCCGTAGAAGTGTGCGGCAATGCCAGTTCGAGCACCTCAGCAATTGTCTTCACGTAATGTACGTTGACGTTCTCGAGCTGCTCGGGTGTGAGATCTTCCTCCACGTTCATTTTATTTTCGGCGGGAAGAATGACGTCCCGAACGCCCGCGCGCTTGGCTGCGAGCACTTTCTCTTTCACTCCGCCGATCGGAAGAACGTTGCCACTCAACGTAATCTCTCCGGTCATGGCAGTTAAAGGCCGTATTGGACGATCCGACAACAGCGAGACGAGAGCAGTAGCCATGGTCACGCCAGCCGAAGGGCCATCTTTCGGAATCGCTCCTGCCGGCACGTGGATGTGGATGTCATGCTCGGCAAAGAAATTCTCTTGAATGCCGAGTTGCACCGCGTTCGATCGCACCCAGGTCAAAGCTGCCTGCATTGATTCCTGCATGACTTGGCCGATTTGCCCTGTCATCGTGAAGCCGCCTTTGCCCTTCATGGTGTTGGCTTCGATGAACAGCACATCTCCGCCTGACGGGGTCCAAGCCAGTCCCACTACCACGCCGCTGCGTTTTGTGCGTTCGGCAATTTCTCCCTCGCTGCGAACCTTGATTCCACCCAAAAATTCCTGGATGATGTCATTGGTCACCACGAGTTTCTCTGCTTTGCCTTCGGCCATTCTGCGCGCCTGTTTGCGGCAGATGGTGCCAATATTGCGCTCCAAATTGCGGACGCCTGCTTCTCGCGTGTAGTGCCGGATCAAATAGCTCATCGCATCCGGAGGAAACTCGATCTGCTCGGCTGTGATTCCGTTTTCCTCGATCTGCCGCGGCAGCAGGTATTGAAATGCGATGTGGACTTTTTCTTCTTCTGTATAGCCCTGGAGTTCGATGATTTCCATGCGATCTCGCAGAGGCTCGGCAATCGGATCCAGCATGTTTGCCGTGGTAATGAACAACACTTTCGACAGATCGAATGTCACGTCCAGATAGTTATCGCGGAACGCCGAGTTCTGCTCCGGATCCAATGCTTCCAGCAGCGCAGAGCTCGGATCGCCGCGGAAGTCGCGTCCAACTTTATCTATCTCGTCCAGCATAAAAACTGGATCTTTGGTTTCAGCGCGACGAATTCCCTGAATGATCTGTCCGGGCAATGCGCCAATGTAAGTGCGACGGTGACCGCGGATTTCCGCTTCGTCATGCACTCCGCCCAATGAGATTCGGACAAACTTTCTTCCGAGAGCCCGTGCAATTGACTTTCCTAGCGAAGTTTTACCGACGCCGGGAGGTCCAACGAAGCACAGAATCGGACCTTTCATGCCTGGCTTCAGACGGCGGACCGATAAGTAATCCAGAATGCGATCTTTCACCCGCTTGAGGTCGTAGTGATCCGCGTCGAGAATTTCTTTTGCCTTGACGATATCCACTTCCCCGCCGGAGGTCTTTGCCCACGGCAGCACTGCCAGCCACTCGATGTAATTGCGCGTGACCGAATAATCAGCCGCCATCGGAGACATGCGCGAAAGACGGCCTAACTCTTTCAACGCTTCTTTCTTGACGTCGTCCGGCATCCCGGCGGATTCAATCTTCTGCCGGAAATCTTCGGTATCTCGCGCGCCTTCATCCTGCTCACCCAACTCTTTTTGGATGGCCTTCATCTGCTCACGCAAGTAGTACTCGCGCTGAGTCTGTTGCACCCGGTCCTGAACTTCAGACTGGATTTTGTTGCGCAGTTGCTGGACTTCGAGTTCCTTCGCCAGGTGCTGATTGATCTTTTCCAGCCGCACACGTACGTCAGTGGTCTCGAGCGTGTCCTGCTTATCTGAAGTGGATAACGAAGGCAGCGAGGAGGCGATAAAGTCCACCAACCGTCCCGGCTCTTCAATGTTCATCGCAACCGTGGAAAGCTCATCCGACAGGTTCGGGGATCCCGACACAATCTGCTGGAACAGAGTTAGCACATTGCGTTGCAGGGCTTCGACTTCGGAACTTTTCGGGGGAATAGCTTCAGGAACCGACTCGACCTTGCCTCGCATGAACGGGGTCAGCTGGGTAAATTCCGACAGCCTTACCCGCTCCAAGCCTTCCGCGAAAACGAAGAGACTCTGATTCGGCATCTTCACGACTTTGTGGACGACTGCGAGGGTCCCGACGGTATACAGATCGGTTGGTTGCGGCGCGTCCACCCGCGCTTCACGCTGGGCCACCACCACAATTGTCTTGTCTTCCCCGAGCGAATTGATCAGCTGAACCGAGCTTTCGCGCCCTACTGTGAGGGGCAAAACCGCATGAGGGAACAATACGGTGTCCCGCACCGGGAGGATCGGCAGAGCCTGGTCTTGCTCTCTATCTTTAATGATTTCATCGTTACTGCGTTCACGAACTTGCTGTGCCATTTTTCACCTTGAGTGTAGTCTGCTCAAGTTTTGATGAGCGGGAATGTCAAAAAGATGCAGCCCGGGGTCGATTGACCCTTCGATGGAGACACATTACTGTGGCTACCAAAGTCTA
>JBEEGK010000406.1:0-5936 GCA_041166845.1 Acidobacteriaceae bacterium | reverse complement strand
TCCAACGACAAAACGATCGAAGCCGGAGGAAGCTCTGAATCAAAATCCGATTTACAGACCAACGAAGATTTGATAGCCGCCACTTCTGATCCATCGTTGACGGAGGATTTGGCGCTGCAGTTGTTGAAGCAGCCTGAGCTTCCCTCCGGCGTATTCGAACGCCTGCAAAAAAATTCCGCCGTGATAAACAGTCGAAAAGTCAGACTTCGACTTCTGAGTCATCCAAAGACTCCGCGTCACATCTCACTTCCAATGTTGCCCCATCTGTTCACTTTCGACCTAATGCAAGTCGCGCTCCAACCTGCGGTTGCTCCGGATATCAAGGTCGCAGCCGAGAATGCACTCATTCACCGGCTAGACAAACTCTCGAGTGGTGAGAAATTGGCCCTGGCGCGACGCGCCTCAGGACGGATAGCCGAGACGTTACTTAGTGATTCGGAAGTGCGCGTGGTTGGTATAGCTCTCGAGAATGCTCGCCTGACCGAAGCTTCGGTTATCAAGACGATCGCGATGCAAGATTCTTCGCGAGATTTAATCAATGCCGTTTCCCATCATCCTAAGTGGTCCCTGCGACTAGAAATTCGGACAGCTTTACTTCGAAATCGTCACACTCCCGAGGGTAAAGCTCGAGAATTTGCAGCCGACTTGTCGGCAGACAGATTGCGAGAAATTCTGCGGGATTCAGAGTTGCCGGATGATATCAAGGCACGATTGATGCAAGGGGATGGAGTGAATCACCCTCACTGACTACTCTGAGCTTCCTCGCTTGCCCTGAAGTAGCTCAAGATTGCGTCCGCCTGAATGCGTGTGACCACTGCAGATAACGCAGCCACATCTGCTTGTTTCACCGCCTGCACGCTTCCAAAATGCTGCAGTAAGCGGCGGGTGGTGCGCTCCCCGACGCCCGGAATTTCGAGCAGTTCAGTGGACCGGTCTCTCATCTGGCGCCGTTTACGATGGAAGGTCACGGCGAAACGATGGGCCTCATCGCGTATCAATTGCACCAGATGCAGCATGGGAGAATGATGATCGAGCGCGATCGGCTCGTTTTCCTGACCGTATACATAAATGATCTCTTCGCGTTTCGCGATTGCAGCCAGCGGCTGATTGATAATTTCGAGCTCGGCCAGCGCCTCCGCCGCGGCATGTAGTTGTCCCAAACCGCCATCAATCAATATCAACGCGGGCATTTTCTTTTTTTCGTCTTGCACACGCTTGTAGCGGCGGGTGACGACCTCTCGCATGGAGGCGAAATCGTCTACTCCCTGCACGCTACGAATAATAAATTTCCGGTAGTCGGACTTTTTCATTTTTCCGTCTTCCCAAACCACCATGGAAGCTACGGTCTCCGCCCCTTGAATGTGCGAGATATCGAAGCACTCGATTCGGTTGGGCAGTTCAGGAATTCCCAGCGCGTCCTGCAACGCTTCCTGGATCGCTCTCGCGTTTGGCTTCATCACCCGAAAACGCTGGTCGTAAGATTGCTTGGCATTGTTCGCCGCCAGATCGAGAAGTGATCGTTTGTCGCCGCGTTGTGGAACGAGCACATGCACACGAGCTGAGCGCGAATTACTTCCGCTGATTTGCTCGGAGAGTAAATCTCCCAACATTTCCCGGTCCTCAAACTCCACCGGAACGTAGACGTTGCGGGGGACATAAGGCTGTCCGATGTAAATCTGCTTTAGCAAGGCGGAGAAAAATTCGCCCGGATGAAAATTCCCGGAATCCTCAGGCGAAGGCAGGTCTTCCCAGAAGAATTCGCGGCGATCCAAAACTCTCCCGCCGCGCACGTGGAAAAGATTTACCGCCAGCATTCCATTTTCGCAGTGATATCCAAATACGTCGGCGTCGTCGCCTTCCACGGTTGCGATTCGCTGCTTCTCTTGTAGCTGTTCGACTGTCGAAATCAGGTCGCGGTATTTTCCCGCGCGCTCAAATTCTTCCGCAGCCGCGGCCCTTGCCATTCGCTCACGCAGAGAACGTGAGAGGTCGGTGGGTCGTCCCTCGAGAAACAGCTTCACGTCGCGGACGGCTTCCTGGTAAGCCTCAAGAGTCGTTGACCCTTCGACGCAAGGTCCCAAGCAGCGTCCAATGTAGTACTGCAGGCAGGGACGCGGATGAAAATCTCCGAGATCAACTTTGCAGGAGGGAATCAAAAAGTGGCGGTGAATCAGATCGGCAATGCGATATGCGAGATTGCCGGGGAAGTACGGCCCGTAATATGCGCTGCCGTCTTTGCGTAACCGCCGGGTAACATAAATGCGAGGGAAGCGCTCCCCGAGAGTCAGCTTCAAATATGGATAAGTCTTGTCATCCCGCAGGAGGATGTTAAATCGAGGCTGCTTATCCTTGATGAGGTGGTTTTCGAGGGCCAACGCTTCTTTTTCGTTGCCGACGACTATGTAATCTAGGTCCGCGGCTTCGCGAACCAGCGTGCCGGTCTTGGCGTCGGTGGGCCGGCCCTCATGAAAATACGAGGACACTCGGCTGCGCAGGTTATTCGCCTTTCCGACGTAAATAACCTCTCCCTCGGCGTTTTTATAAAAATAGACACCCGCTGAGGTCGGCAGAGTTCTGATTTTTTCGTTAAGATCCATTAAGCGGAACCCCCATCTTATTCGATGAAGGTTACTCATTAGATTAAGGAAATAGCGAGTTTGATCTCCCGTGGGCCGAATCTCGACTCCTACCCCGAGCATTCGCGTATTTCAGGGGAAATGGATGACTTTTTTTGCCATATAAAATTTCCTCGATTTCTTTATGCAGGGAAGCGAGTGTTAGGCAGAGTGACAGTAAGTACCTATAGAATCAACGTTTAACAGTCATACTCTAAGTTTTCACAGTTGGCACTGCTCGTGCTCAGTTAGAATCGGTAAGCACGCGGATAAACCCGGCATCTCGGAACGCATCAAATAGACGGTCAGCCGCAAGATTGGAAGGAGCCCGAAACGATGAATCGCACTTCGTTAATCACCGCCCTGGCCATAAGTCTGGTCGCCTCTGTGGGGTGTTCCAGCAAAAATTACGTCCGCCAACAAACCACTCCGCTCATCAACAAGACCAATGAGTTGGATGACCTGGCGGCTAAAAACTCTAGAGACATTAAAGATGTAGATTCGCGCGCGCAAGCCGGCATACAGCAAGTACAAGCCAAGGCCGCCGAAGTTGACCAGAAGGCCCAGGCTGCGAATCAGCAGGCCGGCCAGGCTCAGACTTTGGCCGACAACGCCGTCCACCGTGTTGACACGCTCCAGAACACAGTCGCGAATCTCGACAACTATCGCGTAGTTAGCGAGACTGCGGTACATTTCGGATTCGATCGCGACAATCTGACCAAAGACTCCAAGGCTGAACTCGATCAGCTTGCCACCAATGTGCAAAGCACCAAGGGCTACATTATTACGGTGGAAGGCGCGACCGACTCAGTGGGAGACGCTAACTACAATTACAACCTCAGTCAGCGCCGCGCGGAGTCCGTCATTCAATATCTTGCGGCTGAACACCAAATCCCTGCTCACAAGATTTATTTGATCGGCTTGGGCAAAGATAAGCCAGTGGAGCCGAATAACACGCGTGCAGGGCGTGCGGCCAACCGGCGTGTGAATATTCGCCTAATGAGCAATACTGCGGATGCAGGGGCGCCCACGGGACAATCTCCAAGTGGTCAGCCAGCTCCTGCCGCGCAGCCCGGACCTCCGTCGCTGTAAGAGTTCATAAGGTTCCTCCTCTCGGAGGAAGTTGCCTATCAGGCCGTTTCGCCCCCACGGAACGGCCTACTTTTTTGCCTCATGAACGCGCTAAAATAAAGGCGTGCGCTCCATATTATTGTCCGCAGCTTTCCTGTTTGTAGCTTCTGTTACCTGGGCCCAGATGGAACAGGTGCCTGCTTCTGACGGCGGTCCCGGCCAAAGCCAGGCCCCGCCGCGCTACGAGCGCGACAAGGAGGCTGGGGAGAGTTCCAGCCGCGACACCAAGATTGATATAAGCCCTCCAAAGGACGACTCCAAGAACCATCCCAACAGCGATATTTCGTCGCCAGACGCGACGACCGAGGATGTCAACGGAGAGGTGCAGGAGCTTCATCCGTGGGATCCCCACAAGGCCGCGAAAGACCTCGAAGTCGGAGACTTTTATTACAAGAAGAAAAACTATCGCGCCGCTCTGGCTCGCTACCAGGACGCGCTCATCTGGAAGAACAATTTTGCGGACGCCAACTTCCGCATGGCCCAGTGTTACGAGAAGTTAAATAACCCGGACGAGGCTTCGGCGCACTATCAGGAATATTTGAAAATTTTGCCGCACGGCCCATTTTCGGCGGAAGCGCAACAGGCAGTCGCGCGTTTAAAGCCAAAAACATCTGCGCAAGGTTCCCCATCTTCACTTACGCAGTGAGATTCCTCCGCGTACCAGAGTCCTAACATTGCAGTGCTTCAACTCGTCCGTGTGACACATTTCCACACATTCCTCTCTGATAAACTGCGCCGAGATGAAAAAGACCCCGGGTTGTTTTTTTGCGCTTGTCGTCATTCTTGCCGTTTCAAGCTTCTCTTCCACGGAGACCCCTCATTCCAAAACAATCAGAACCATGAGCGGATCCGCCGCTAAAGGTGCGGTGTCGGCAGGCATGCAGGTGGTCCCGGATCTCTCCGAGCGGCTAAACAAATTTCGCGCTGTTCAGATGCCGTTTCACTCGACCGGCCTTTCTCCCCATGAAGTGAAGATGGTTGGGAAGCTGGTAGCCGCTTCGCGCAATCTCGAACAAATCTACTGGCGGCAGATGGATCCCGAAGGCCTCACTCTCTATGAATCCCTGGCTGCTAGCCGAAATCCCTTAGATCGAAAGTTGCGCCGATATCTCGATATCAATGCCTCGCGCTATGACGTGCTTGACGAAAATAAGCCATTCGTCGGAACCGCGCCCATGCCCCCCGGACGGGGGTTCTACCCTCAATCCCTTACTCGCGATCAGGTCGAGAAGTATGTGAAGGAACACCCAGAAAAGAAGGCTGAAATTTACAGTTCAACCACAGTCGTTCGTTGGCATGGCGATGAACTTGAGGGGTTGCCCTATCACATCGCGTACCGCTCGTTTCTGGAGCCTGCGGCGAGGAATTTGCGGGAAGCAGCGAAGCTTAGTCCCGATGGTGCCTTCGCTGAATTTTTGCGCCTGCGCGCCGATGCTCTCTTAACGGACGACTATATGAAGAGTGATCTTGCCTGGCTCGCTCTTAAAGATAACAAGTTCGACGTCATATTCGCGCCCTATGAAACCTACGACGATGGCCTTCTCGGGGTGAAAGCAAGCTATGGCGCCGCAGTGATGGTGCGAAATTCAGCGGAGAGCCAAAAGCTTGCCATGTTCCAAAAGTATGTTCCCGAAATCCAGGACGCATTGCCTTTGCCAGCGGAGGACAGGCCTTCGAAACGTGGCCTGGAAACTCCCATGGAAGTAATGGACGTCCCATTTCGCGCCGGCGATTTGGACCATGGTTATCAGGCGGTGGCGGATAACCTGCCAAACGATCCTCGTGTCCACGAAGAGCACGGAAGCAAAAAAATCTTCTTCAAAAACTTTATGGACGCGCGCGTGAATTACGTGATCCTGCCGGTTGCGAAGCACATGATGCTGCCCGATCAAGCTGCGAAAGCATCTGGCGAAGGTTATCTATTAGGTACGATCATGCACGAAATCGCCCACGGGTTGGGCCCGGCGTTTGCGCGCACTGAAGCTGGTCAGGTAGAAATTCGTGAAGCGATTGGTCCGGCATTTAGCGGATTGGAAGAAGCCAAGGCCGATGTAGCCGGAATGTTTGGCCTGAAATGGCTGGTAGACCGTGGCGTGTTCCCAAAGGAAAAGCTGGAGGAATTTTACGCTTCCTACATCGCTGGAATTTTTCGGACGGTGCGCTTCGGCATCGGGGAAGCTCATGGACAAG
>JBEEGK010000405.1:0-7122 GCA_041166845.1 Acidobacteriaceae bacterium | reverse complement strand
TTCCGAAGAGGCGATTGAGAAGCGAGTGCGCGAGGCACTCAGTTTCGTCGAACTTGAGCATACGGTGGATAAATTTCCGTCAGAGCTTTCGGGCGGGATGCGGCGAAGAGTGGCGATTGCACGCGCCATTATTACGCAGCCGGAGATCTTGCTCTATGATTCGCCGACCGGAGGTCTCGATCCCGTGACCTCCACAACCATTATTGAATTAATTGTGAAACAGCGGGACGTGTACAAAACCTCGTCATTGCTGGTGACACACCGCTTGCAGGACGCTTTTACCATGGCCACTCATCACTTTGATCGCACAAGAAATCGCATGGAGCCACTTCCTCCCAATTCGCGCATGGAAGTTCCATTGAGTTTTTTAATCTTGCGGGACGGCAAGGTCATTTTTGATGGAGACGTTCAGGCGTTGGCGCAGACGAAGGATGAATATATTCGGGAGTACATCTCCTAGCGCAAAGCGGCCAACACCAAGAAGAATCCCTCATGTTTCATTGCCCGCTGGGCAGGCTTTCCGCGCTGCGGGTTTTATTTCGCCGCTCCCGCCATGGTCTTCAGCCGGTTGGCGACGTTGCCTTCGGTCCGTTGCAGGTGAGCGCGGCTTTTTTCGGTGCTGTTGATCACGTTCTCGATCGTCAAGAACATCGTGGGACTAAGCTTCTGGCGCAACTCTGGAAGAAAAGGCTTCACCTTGGCGAAAATCAGATACATTTCTCCCGAAGAGGGCGGCTCAAGGAAAAGTTCCGCGTTGAGAGCGCCGTGGTCTACCAGCGACGCCGCCATGCTCCAATAGCCGGATACCTGACGCCACCAGTTATTTTCCTGACTTCCGAAGTTGGCAGAAATTTTCAGGATGTCGTCGGCGCTCTGCGGCCAGAAAGTTACGACCATCCAATTGCGCGCCTTGCGTAGTTCGGGCTCGCGGCGAAGATCGTACAGCTTGAGAATTAATTCGGCGTCAGTAGCGGTGGCTTTACCGGACACTTAAACCTCCAATGGGTTTGCTGGCAAGAATGGATTATTGACTTTCAGTAAAAAATCGGCTGCGGCGAATATCAGTAGCTATCCAACGCTTGCGCCTTCCGCCTCGGTCACAACTGGACGCTCGTAATCGCAGTCTTTCTTAGGGCAAGCGATCACGGGGCCAGACTTCAAGAATTTCTCCACCAGGAATTCACCGCCGCACGTTGGACATTTCTCAGGTAGAGGCTTGCCGGCTGACGTAAATTTGCACTTTGGATAATTGCTGCAACCGTAGAATGTATTGCCCTTGCGAGCTTTTTTCTCGACTAGCTCTCCATCCTCGCAGAGTGGGCATTTCACTCCGATGAAGTTCTGCTTTACGTATTTGCATTCGGGATATCCGCTGCAGGCGGTGAACTCGCCGAAGCGCCCGTGGCGAATCATTAAATTGCGTCCGCACTTGGGACAAGGCTCGTCCAGCGGAATGTCTGGAACTTTCTTGCCTTGATCGAGCCGCCGAGTAGTCTTGCAATCGGGATATCCGGTGCAAGCCATGAACTGACCGAAGCGTCCACGCTTTAGCACCATCACGCGTCCGCAGTTGTCGCAGTATTCTTCCTGCGTTGTTTCCTGGACGTCGGCGGTATCAAGATCAGGGAGATTGATGGGATTTTCTTTGGTAAACGTGCAGCTCTCCGGATTCTCTTTATCGTAAGAACTGCATGCGTAAAACGATCCGTGTTTGCCCCATTTGATGATGAGCGGGGATCCGCAGCGCTCGCACTTTTCGTCAGTCGGTTTTTCCATCCGCTTGACGTTTTCCATGTGCTTTTCGGCGTAGCGAAGGTCTTTCGTGAATTTCTTGTAAAAGTCCGCAAGAGTATCAGTCCACTTCTCGGTGCCGTCTTCGATTTCGTCGAGGTCTTCTTCGAGCTTGGCAGTGTATGCCACGTCGAAAATTTCCGGGAAGTTTGCCACCAGCAAGTCAGTCACGACGAGACCAATTTCCGTGGGAGTAAATTTGCCGCCGAGCTTTTGCACGTACTGGCGTTCCTGAATGGTACTGATGATGGCTGAGTAAGTGGATGGCCGTCCGATGCCTCGCTCTTCCAGCTCTTTCACCAGCGATGCTTCGTTGTAGCGCGGCGGAGGCTCGGTGAAATGCTGCTCCGGCTTTAGCGCTTTGAGCGTTAATTTCTGGCCCGGCTCGAGCGGCGGCAACTTATGCTTGAGTTCTTCTTCCTCTTCATCCTTTACGTCTTTCGACTCTTCGTAAACCTTCAGGAAGCCCTCGAACTTAAGCACCGACCCGGTAACGCGAAACCAGAATGTTTCAGTCTTCGATTTCGCATCTATGTCAACGGTCGTCTGATCGAAGACGGCAGGGGTGATTTGTGACGCTACGAAACGCTGCCAGATCAGTTTGTAAACTTTGTATTCATCTTCTTTTAAGTACTGTTTGATCTGGTCGGGATGGCGCAGCGCCGACGTGGGACGAATCGCTTCGTGTGCGTCCTGGGTATTTTTCTTAGACTTAAAGGTATTTGCGGATTCTGGGAGATAGTCCGCCCCGAACTGGGACTTGATGTAGTCCCGCACTTCGGTTAGCGCGTCGTTGGAAACACGCGTTGAATCGGTACGCATGTAGGTAATCAAACCGACAACGCCTTCTTCACCCAATTCAACGCCTTCATATAAGCGTTGCGCGATCATCATGGTGCGCTTAACGCTGAAGCGGAGTTTGCGCGAGGAATCCTGTTGCAGCTTGCTGGTTGTAAACGGAGCGGCCGCATTCCGGCGGCGTTCTTTGCGATCAACGGTGCGGACCAGCCAGTCGGCATTTTCCAACGCGACGCGAATCTTTTCGGCGTCTTCCCCGTTCGTGACTTCGACCTTCTCTTCATTCTTGCCAATAAATCGCGCGTCGAATGCGGGCGGCTTGGGCCCGGCGAGGTTCGCGTCAATCGTCCAATATTCTTGCTTTTGGAACGCTTTGATTTCGCGCTCGCGGTCAACAATTAAGCGAAGCGCGACAGTTTGAACGCGTCCGGCGGAAAGACCACGGCGAACTTTATCCCAGAGAAGCGGAGAAACCTGATATCCCACAAGCCGGTCGAGAACACGGCGGGCCTGCTGCGCGTCTACAAGATCGCGATTGATCTCGCGGGGATGCTCGAAAGCTTCGCGAACGGCACGCTGAGTAATTTCATTGAAAGTGACGCGCTGGATGCGATCTCCATTCTCGTCATCTTTCTTATCTTTTTTATCTGTTTTCTTTTTCTTTTTTCCCTTGCCGCTATCGCCCAGTTCGTAGGCTAGATGCGCGGCCATGGCTTCGCCCTCGCGATCAGGATCAGGAGCCAGATAGATGTGGTCCATGCCCACCGCAAGCTTCTTCAGCTTGGCGAGAACTTTCTCTTTTCCGGGGATGACGATATATTCCGTATCGAAATTATTATCAACATCCACGCCCAACGTGCTCTTGGGCAAATCCTTGACGTGTCCGAAGGACGCTTCGACGGTATAGCCTTTACCCAGATATTTCTGGATTAGCTTAACCTTACCCGGTGACTCGACGATGACTAGACCTTTCAATATGTCCTCTGTGCTTCTTCTTTGTCCAGAAGCTAGCATGAATGGGGAGGTTTGTAAAAACTGCTGCCAGCTTCTGCTTCTAGCTATTACATTGCTGCATTGCGATAATTCGCTGTGTGCAGGCTGCCAACATCGCCGATATAACTAGACGCCGGAAGCTGATAGCTAACAGCTAGCTCCTCAAAAACTCCTCACAAAATTCTTCCCCGGCAACTGCTTCACCTTCCCTGATAGCTCAAGCTCAAAAAGCGCTGCGAAGATGTCCGAGGATGATAGGCCTGGGGCCAGGCGTTCCACGATCTCATCTAAGTGCGTGGATTCATCGGCTTTCAACATCCCGAATATTTTTTTCTCATGCGGGGATGCTTCCGTTTCTCCAAATAGAGATGCGGTTTGCGATGTTTCCGATTCATGCTCGCCTTCGGGACGCAGTGTCAGCCTCACTTCCACGGGCAATTCTTCCCAGACATCCTCCCGGGTCGCGACCAGCTTGGCACCCTGTTTTATCAGCGTGTTAGGCCCCCAGGAATTTTTGTTGGTAACGTTTCCGGGGACGGCGAAGACCTCGCGATTCTGCTCTAGAGCGCAGCGGGAAGTTATCCGTGTTCCGCTGTATTCGGCGGCTTCGACAACCAACACACCGATGGATATCCCGCTAATGATGCGATTGCGGATGGGGAAATTTTGGGGCGCGGGAAATGTGTTGACGGGAAATTCGGAGACCACTGCTCCTCCGCTGGAAAGGATCTGCTCTACCAGACGGCTGTTTTCTTTGGGGTATACGACATCGGCCCCGGTGCCAAATACCGCGACGGTTTTGCCCTTGCCGGCGAGTGCGCCGCGATGACTGCAGGTGTCCACTCCGCGAGCTAGCCCGCTGAAGATAATAAGGCCTCGCGACGCCAGGTCGCAGGAAAGGCGCTCGGCCATTCCCGATCCGTAGGGCGTGGGATGCCGAGTGCCAACCACGGCGATTCCGGGCTGCGAGAGTGTTTCCATCGCGCCCCGTACATAAAGGATGAGCGGAGGATCATAAATCTCCTTCAAATGCGGCGGGTATTCGGGGCTGCTGAAGGGCACAACAGCCACATTGGCTGCCATTGCTTTCGCTAATTCGTCTTTCGCAAGTTCCATGGCGGTGCCGGTGCCGAGCGCCTGGGCCGACACCGCGCGTATTCCAGACGCTTCGAGTTCGGTCAAAGAGGCGTGGAAAAGAGCCTCGACGCTGCCGAAGAATTCGACCAACCGGCGCGCTTTGCCAGCGCTGGCCCTTCGGTTAACGACAGCGCCAGCCATTGGAGGGTCACAGTTTCAATTTCATCGACGCGAGGGACGGCTATTTCGGACACACATCTCCTCCCAGCTTCCACACGCGAAATCTGAATAGAGATGAAAAACAGTGTCAAGGTCAGATGACACAAGTTTGTTAGGATTTGTGAATGAGTAGTACGCGCCGCCTTCGAGTTTCCGCCATCTCGTATCTGAATACGGCCCCGTTGATGTGGGATTTTGAGCATGGACCTGCGGGCGCCGACTTCGAGGTTTCATATACGCTTCCATCACAATGCGCGAAGCTATTGCAACAAGGCTCGGCGGACATCGGAATCATTCCGGCGGCGGCTTATGCGAGCATCCCTGATCTGGCGATTCTTCCTGGCGTAGCTATTGCTTCGCGGCGCGAGGTGCGGTCCATTCTGCTGGTCAGCAAGGTACCCCTCGAAAATATTGAGAGCATCGCGATGGACAGTTCGTCCATGACGTCCGTGGCTTTGCTTAAGGTGCTATTCGCAAAGTGGTGGAGAAAAGGTGCGGCTCAACCTGTTTTCGAATCAGCGAATCCTGATTTAGAGACGATGTTGGACCGTCACGATGCGGCGCTGCTGATAGGTGACCCCGCGTTGCAGGTGGACCGTTCGCGGCACCCCACCTACGATCTGGCAGAAGAATGGATCAGGTTCACCGGCAAGCCGTTTGTGTTCGCTTTTTGGGCCGTCCGCCAGGATGCGATGCAATATGTGCATTCGGCAGCAGGGTTAGCGTCGGTGTTTCAGACATCTCGAGATCACGGGTTGCAGAGTGAAAATATTGAGCGGATTGTGAAACAGTGGGCTCCGCGAATCAGTATTAGCGAAGCCGAAGTTCGGGCTTATCTTACCGAGAGCATCCATTATTATCTCGACGCCGAGTGCATAGACGGCATGCAGCTGTTTTTCCGCTATGCGAGCGAGTGTGGCGCGATTCCTTTGGCTCAACCTCTTCGGTTCCTCGATGTTGAGAATTCAGTTTTTATTTAGATCGCCTGGCCGCAAGGCTAGTTCTCCACGGTAAACTCGTCTAGTCTTGATGTTGTCTCCTCTTCCATCTGCGTTTGCTGTGTTGACGGTATTTGGATGGCTGCGCCGTTTGGGCGGCGTTGGCCTGATCTTCCTGGGCATTGCTGACAACTCCGTCGTACCTTTGACCGGCAGCATGGACGTTCTGACGATTTACCTGGCCGCCAGCCATCACGATCTCTGGCCTTACTACGCACTCATGGCCACGATTGGCGCGGTTTTGGGCGGATACATCACCTACTCTCTGGCGCGAAAGGGCGGCAAGGAAACGCTGGAGCGAAAATTTTCTAAGAAGAGAGCGACGAAAATTGCCGCGAAATTTGACCGCTGGGGCTTCGGAGCGGTTTTCATTCCTGCATTGTTGCCGCCACCCTTCCCGTTGGTTCCCTTTTTGGTTGCTGCCGGAGGATTGCAATACTCGCGCAACAAGTTCCTAGGAGCGCTCCTGTTGGGACGCGGGATCCGCTATTCGATTGTTGCAGGTCTGGGGGCGTACTACGGCAAGCCTATTGTTGGATTCTTTTCCCGCTATTACAAGCACGCGATATTCGTGTTGATTGGGTTGGCGGTGATTGGGAGCGTCTCAACGCTCGTCGGATATTTGAGAAGTCGTAACAAAAAACCGGAAGCAAGCCCGGCCATGCCGAGCAGCAATCCTGCCTAGGATTACATGCCGGACTTGGAGAAGCGGCGTTCCTCCTTTAAAATCAAGTAGGTCATGTCCCTCACAAAACAACAGGCCCTCGAACTATTCAACTCCGACGATTTGATTGGTATCGGTATGGAGGCGGATGGCGTCCGCCGAAAACTCCATCCCGAGGGCGTAGCGACATACATCATTGATCGCAATATTAATTACACGAACTTTTGCACCGAGTATTGCACTTTTTGTGCCTTCTATCGCCCGCTGAAGGGACCGAAGGCGAAAGAAGGATACATTCTTGATCTCGACACCATCTACGAGAAGATCAGGGAAACGGTGGAACTGGGAGGGACGGGCGTCTTGATGCAGGGCGGACTTCATCCTGACCTGAAGATTGACTGGCATGAGCGCATGCTGCGCGGCATCCGAGAGCGCTTTCCGAAAATTCATCTGCATTGCTATTCGGCGTCTGAAATTATCGCCATTGCGGAATACAGCACGCTTTCCATTCGCGATACCATCAGCCGGTTGAGAGACGCTGGGTTGGATTCGATTCCAGGCGGCGGAGCGGAAATTCTCGAC
>JBEEGK010000404.1:0-10316 GCA_041166845.1 Acidobacteriaceae bacterium | reverse complement strand
GCTGTGCTTCACTCTTCGGACATCGCGGATCATTCCCACCCGCCAGCAGCAGCAGAGGAGCCTTGATCGCGTCCACAAAAAAAATGGGAGAGCGGTCTTGGTAAAGATCTTTATTCTTTTCGAGATCGCCCATGGTTGCCAGATCGCTCTGTTGCAGCACAGGATCTTCGTTCTTGATCTCCGTGAACCAATTGACGAACGGTACGATGGGCACGCCCGCCCCCCAAACCTCTGGAGCCTTGGTCACTCCCATCATGGTCAGGTAGCCACCGTAGCTTGCGCCCATGAGCACCAATTTTTTCGGGTCCACAAATCCGGTTTGCTTGATCCAGTCCGCTGCCGACAAAACGTCTTGTAGATCGCCTCCGCCCATATCGAACAGGTTCGCTTGCTGAAACTCTTTGCCATATCCAGTTGACCCACGATAATTCGGCGCGATCACCATGTAGCCCTGATTCACCATGTGCTGAATAAAGCGATTGAAGGAATTGACCGTCTGCGATGTAGGTCCGCCGTGCACATAAACAATGGCAGCGTTCTGTCCGTTGCGCTGCATGTTGTAAGGCACGTAGACAAACGCAGAGATCGTCCACTTGCCATCACGGCTCGGATACTTCACGAGTACTGGCTCGACCATATCTTCTGAATGGACACCTGCCATCATCGAATGTGTGATTTGCTGCGACTTTCCGGTCGTGAAGTGATGTATCCAGAGATCACCTGCCGCAGTCGGACCACTGTGAAAATAGAGTATCCGGCTGCCGTCGTGGCTGTAGGCAGGTTCCCCCGCCAGCTCATTCCATCCCTTTGGGATCGGCAATGGGGCAGTTTTGCCGGTCAATAAATTGTGCAGATAAATTTCATTATTGCCCTCGACGTTTGCAGTCCAATTGACTTGCTTTCCGTCAGGGGAGAAAAAGCCGCCATGAATTTCCCATTTGCCTTTTGTAAGCCAGCTGATCTTTTTACTGGAGACGTCGAGCAGTCCGGCATTGTTATAACCGTTGCCGGAATTTGATGTGACTAGCAGCGTCTTTCCGTCGGGGGAGAAATCGTTGGCGTGAAATAATTGCTCGCCCTGATGCGGCGTCAACTGCGTGCTTTTTCCGCTGGCCAGTTCGACCACAAAAACATTGGAGTCTGTACCCTTTGCCTGCTCTTGGGTAAAAGCAATCCACTTGCCGTCGTGCGACCAAATAGGATTGTCATTCAACTTATCGTCGGCGGTTCCAGTGGTGAGATGTTTTACGTCCCGCATAAGAGTGTCGTAAACATCAATCTCGAAGGCCGAAGCCGTTTTCGCTTTGACGGTATAGGCGAGATAGCGTCCGTCGGGCGACCACTTCGGATGTTCCTCGGCAATTTCGCGTGTCTTCGTCAGATTCACAACCTGTCCGGTTTTCGGAGAGACGAGGAAAATGTCCCACTGCTCGTCGCCGTCATAGTCGGACATATAAGCGATCCACTTATTGTCGGGTGACCAAGCGGGAGCGATCTGCCTCTGACCGCTGACAGTGAGTTGAGTGGGCCATCCACCTTCAGCCGGAACCAGCCATAGATTGCTGCGCCCGCTGATGTTGCTGGTGAAGACAATCGCTGTTCCATCCGGCGACCAGGATGGCCGGCCAACTTGTCGTGTCATGTAAAGCTTGTCGAGCGAAAGGCTCTGGGAATTTTGCTCGACCTGCGCGTTCGGCTTGCTGGCAAGCTGTTTCGGATCGGTGAGGGCGGCGATAGAAGTTTGGGCAGCGATAAATGTACTCATAAAGAACACAGCGACGGCTACGGGGTATATGCGCATGGAAGTTGGACTCGAAAGAGAAGAAAAATTCTAGCAGAAGCGTTTCAGGTAGTTCCGATCATCAGTGCTGAGAGGAGAGCCGCATCTCAGCTCGAAGCTATCTTGCAATCAGCGCAGAGGGCTGTCCGCCCGTGCTGAGGTTATTTGTCACGGGGGTCAGAATTCCGCTAAATGTGGTCGTGGTCCCGACGGTGGTTGAAGCCACGGAGAAAGTCGAAATGGTGGCTCCTCCGGCGTCGGCAGCGAATACGTATCCGCCAAACGGCTGCACTGCGACCGAGACTGGATTCAGTCCCGTTGATACGGCTGCGGGAGAAAGAGGTGACAACGCGCCCGTTCCGCTGCTGTCTTCATATTCCGAGATTTGGTTCGATTGCCGATCGGCAACATAAATAAAATCGGCTGCAGGATCTACCCCAATCGAGACGGGCTCAAGCCCGGCGGAAAAAGGAGAGCCAGTAATTTCTGCCAGGGTTCCGTTCACGGTAGGACAGGTGGCCGATGCATTCGCGCACACCGCAAACGCGCTGACATTGTTTGAGCCTGAGTTTGCTACGTAAAGAAATGCGCCCGTTCGCGACACTGCCAGCGCAGCGGGGGCCGTCCCAGTCGCATACGTTGGCGTGGGAAGCTGCGTCAATGCGCCCGTGGAGTCAAAAGAGAAAGCCGAGATAGTGTTGGTGAAATTGTTGGCCGCATACAAATAATTTCCAACCGCGGCCAGTGAGACCGGTCCGGTGCTGATCGTTTCACCAGCGGTTTCCGTCGGGAATGGCGAACCTGCGACGGGAGAGAGCGTTGTTCCCTGGATTGAAAAGACGGAAATTGTCCCGGAAGTGGGGTCTGAAAACGTTCCCTGATTTGCGACGAATAGAAACTTTCCGCCGGAATCAATCGCCATACCTGCCGGCGCCACGCCGAGCCCGGTGGTTTGAGTGCTGGCGCCCTTTATGCCGCTCCCTGAATCAACTGCGTAGGAAGAAATGCATGGCGCACTGCAAAGTGCATTGGATCCTTGGTTAGAGACGAAGAGAGCGTCTCCGGTGGAATTAAGCACCATCCCCGTTGGAGCGCCCCCAGTCTGAACACTTGTACCATTCCTGCTGATTGCGCCGTTGCTCAAGCTAACGGTAAAAGCCGAGATGGAAGTATCGCCTTGGGTGGCGAGAAACAAGAAACCGGTTCCGGAGTTCACAGTCTTCGTGGTTGTCGAACAGCCGAGCAGAATGAACAACAGACTGACAATCAGTAAAGCTGCAAATCGGTGCCTCATCCGCTGGCTTCTCCGGAAAATGATTGAATTTTTGGTGCTGCCAAGTATGACATTTCTCACGCAGGGCTACAGCACCTATTTTGTGTATCAGGATTGCATGAGAAGAGCAAACCTTGAGACTGGTTGGAACCGCACTAATGCGGGAGAGTTGCCTCTGACGTTTCGGAATTGTTTGATTGCGATTGGGGAAAGACCGACTATAACAACCGTCAAAACGATTTTGAGATCACGGGCTGTGCGGTTGCGGATTCAATCAGCGGTAACTCTTTTCCGGCAAGGATGGGAACGCGGATCTCAATTGTCAAACCGCCTTGCGGTCGATTCTCAGCTTTCACGGTTCCGCCATGCAGCCGAATTGCCCGTTTCGTGATGGCCAAGCCTAGCCCCGCGCCTCCCGTGCCACGCTCTCGCGAATCGTCAATGCGATAAAAAGGACGGAAGAGTTTTGGCAGGCACTCCTCGGGAACACCTGGGCCGGAATCCGTAACTCGTAGCACTGCGGTTCTACTATTGGCGGAATGTTCACAGGCCAACTGGACCTCGACCACGGTTCCTTCTTCCGTGTATCGCATCGCATTGCGGACGACATTCTCAACGGCACTTTGGAGCAGGCTGGGATCACCCATCAACATACAGTCGTCGCCGATCTTGCAGTAAATCTGGCAGCGTCGGCTTTGGGCCTCGAAGCTGGCATCTTTTACAACCTCTTCTACGAGTTCGCCGAGATTCACTGACGAGCGCGCCACGTTACTTTCGCCACTTTCCAAGCGAGCTACCGTAAGAAGTCTGCCGATCAAGTCGTTCAAGCGAATCGATTCGCGCTCTATGCGCTGCAGAGCGCTTGCAGCATCCGCTCCGCTGCGCTGACGGGCTAGCTCCAACGCAACGTTCAAACGCGCCAAAGGAGAACGTAGCTCATGCGAAATATCGGTCAGCAAGCGGCTTTGGGCGTTAACCAGGGTTTCAAGACGTCCGGCCATGAGGTCGAAGTCACGCACCAGTTCCGCAATCTCGTCGTGGCGGCGTGCTCGAGGCACTCCGGCACGGGCGGTCAGATCGCCGGCGGCTAATTTTTGTGTCGCGGCGCGAAGCTTCACGATCGGAGTGGTGAGGTACTTGGCCAGCACCGAACACACCAATCCAGAAGACAACACTGCAATCAAAATTCCCAGCCAGGGTGTTCCGTGCGGACCAAAGATCGTGTGCTCGTGAGGAAGGGCGATGACTAAATCGTAGTGATGTCCGTCGTTCGCCGTCATGGAAGGCCGCGCAAACTGCACTGGTCCGAGGCGTCCCCATATACTTTCGATGCCATGCGCTTCTCCGCGGTGGACGCGCCCGATCATCTCGGGCGGCTTGCGTCCGGTGATTTCTTGCTCCCCATCCCTATAGAGAAACGCGAAAACATGTTCCGATTCGTGCAAGTTCCGAAGATAGTTGCGCGCTTCCTCAGGTCCGCCGGTTTGATAGGCCTTGACCGCCTCACTTAAGAATTTCGCCTGCTGCGCTTCGATCACCGCGCTAGCCCGGGGCGGCCGCGTCACCAGCGTAAACAAAATTGCAAACACCAGACACAGCGCTAGTGTCAGCCAGTACGACAGAAATATTTTGAGGAACAAACTCCTCACTTGACCTTGCTCCCGGTTTCTTCGCGCGCATGGGTGAAGATGTATCCCACCCCGCGAATTGTTTTGATCAGATCGCTGCTGCTATCGGAGTCGCCCAGCTTTCTTCTGACTTTACTCACGTGCATATCAATACTGCGGTCAAATGGCGAAAACTTGCGACCCAACACCGTGTCCACTAGTTGTTCGCGGGTCACGACACGTCCGGCTTCGAGCAGCAGAGTTTGCAACAGATTGAACTCCACCGAAGTCAGGTCCACCGCCTTGCCCTTCTGCCGAACACTTCTGGTGGCGGGATCGAGCTCCACATCTCCGACGCGAATTACTTTTGGAAT
Source organism: Acidobacteriaceae bacterium (assembly GCA_041166845.1). Taxonomy (GTDB): domain Bacteria; phylum Acidobacteriota; class Terriglobia; order Terriglobales; family Acidobacteriaceae; genus JALYIM01. Next base: position 5,282 of record JBEEGK010000404.1, on the reverse strand, counting down.
TGATGCCTTGGCCTGGTTCTCGCCTCCACGTGTTCTGCGAAGTACGGCCCGGATACGCGCCACCAATTCGCGGGGATTGAAAGGCTTGGGCAGATAATCATCGGCGCCGATTTCGAGCCCGACGATGCGGTCAACATCTTCGCCGCGGGCGGTCAACAGCAATACCGGAATCTTGGACGATTTGCGCAATTGTCGCAGAACATCGAAACCGTTAAGGCCCGGCAGCATCACATCCAGCACCACGATGAGATGTTCTTCCGAGAGAGCGCGCGCCAGCCCTCGCTTGCCGTCATAGACGGCCTCGGTTTCGAAGCCTTCGGGCTGCAAATACTCCGCGACCAGGCTGCAAAGCTCAACGTCGTCGTCAATAACCAGAATACGGTCCACAGCACCCCTTTCAGTTGTATAGCTTCATGCCTTAAACAGCGGTAAAGAATTGTCAATGTTGAGGGTAAATCACTTTACAAAACTTTACCCCGGTTGACCGACTCTTTACTACTTGGGCAGAGATGAAGTGTTTATATGGGCAAAGCAGAGTTGGCTTGAGAAACAGGAGAGAAAATGAAAACTAGTAAATTCAAAACAATAATTGCAGCTCTAGCATTGGTATTGTTGTCTGCATTCGCGCTGGCACAGGGTCACCGTGGACCGCACGGCGGCGGAATGTTCGGAGGTCCGGACATGAAATTCTTCGCCGATTATCTTGATCTGACGGCAGCCCAGCAGACTCAGATGAAAGAAACTCTGGCCAAAGAGAAGCCCGCGTTAAAGCCGCTGATGGAGCAGGAATTCCAAAGCCACCAGCAGATGATGCAACTCATTCAGAGTGGAAGCTTCGACGAGGCCAAAGCGCAGCAGATCGCGACCGAGGAGTCCGCGACCCACATTCAGCTTGAAGTCCAGAAAGCTCGCATTCATGCTGAGCTCTATCAAATGCTGACGCCCGACCAGAAAACTAAGATGACTCAATTTCTGGCCAAGCACCAGCAACGGATGCAGCATCACATGCAGGAGCATGAACAACAGCAAGCGCCTTCAAATCAGTAGAGGAAATATGCTGAGGAGGGAGCTTGTCTCCCTCCTTCACACTCAACCAGACCGAAAGAGGATTAGCTATCTGGCGAGCGAAGCGAAAAACAAGACTGATTTCGTGAATTTAGTGGCTGCTGAAATGGCTGCCGGAATCGAATGCGCGGTGGACTCCTGGCTTGCAAGAATTGACCGCGTGCTAAAGGACAACCGCCTCACTACGCTGGGCAGACTCTATGCGATTGAAGAAGTCGTGCAAAACTACAAAAATCTTGTGGGCAAGAAGCACTTCACGTCCGCCGCATGATTGTTGAGTACGGCACTATGACTATCGAATCCGCTTTCTTTGACCTCATGATCACCAGCTGGTTCTTTCTTGCAGGCTGGGTTCTCGTAATCATCGTCGCCTCAGGCATCGCTTTCGGTGACGACTTATCATAGATTCATTACTGCGGCCGATTCGGCGCCGCAATGAATGCTTATGCTGCTGGTAGAATTGAGTCTGCCAGAAGCACATGCTACCTAAAAGCCTGCATTCCCTCCTGCCCTACATGAAGAAGTACAAGGGCAGTTTCTTGCTGGGAGCGATCTGCGTCTTTCTTAACAACGGAATCTGGATTTTCTTTCCGCAAGTCATCCGCCGCGCAGTGGACGACCTTCACCTCGGAGTCACACGCCACAAACTAATCACTTATTCGCTTCTGCTACTTGCCATCGCTGCTACCAAGGGGATATTCCAGTTTCTTACCCGCTGGGTGGTAATCGGAATTTCTCGCGAAATCGAATTCGATCTTCGCAACGATCTCTTCCGTCATTTAGAGACGCTCTCGACGTCCTTCTACCAACGCACTCGCACGGGCGACATCATGGCGCGCGCCACGAATGATCTCAACGCAGTGCGGATGTTACTCGGTCCAGCGATTATGTATACCGCCAATACGCTCGTCTTCACCGCCGGCGCTCTGGCCTTCATGCTCTCCATCAGTCCGCGGCTGACTATGTATGCCTTCCTGCCGCTTCCCGTTGTGAGTATCGTGGTGCAATATTTCGGACGGCGGATTCACGAGCGCTTCGAGCGAATACAAGCCATGTTTTCTGACATCTCGGCGAAAGCGCAGGAGAACTTTTCCGGCGCCCGAGTGATCCGCGCCTACGTGCAAGAAGAAGCACAGATTGAATCTTTCGAGAGCTCGAACCAGGAATACATTGCGCGCAGTTTAAAACTCGTTCGCCTCATGGGCATGTTATGGCCGACGCTCGAAACCATGCTGGGACTCGCCATTGTGCTGGTGCTGTGGCTGGGCGGAAGGGAAGTCATCCATCGTCAGATCAGCGTGGGCGACTTTGTTGCTTTCAATACTTACATGGTCCAACTCACGTGGCCGATCATCGCGTTGGGATGGGTGATCAATCTTTTCCAGCGCGGAACGGCTTCCATGGCGCGTATTAACGAAATCCTGATCGAGCGGCCGGAAATTGAAGACTGTGGCGAAGTTCGCGCATCGCTCTCGGGCGGGGACATTGGCGGAGACATTGAATTTCGCAACCTGGATTTCGCTTACGACGGCGTGCCGGTCTTGCACGACATCAATCTCCGGATTCCCGCCGGCAGCAGCCTGGCGATCGTAGGCCCGACTGGTTCGGGGAAAACAACGCTGGTGAGCCTGATTCCCAGAATTTACGATTCCGCTCCTGGAACTGTGTTGATTGACGGCCGTCCGCTTCGCGAATATCCCTTACAGTCACTTCGTCGGTCTGTCGGGTTTGTCCCGCAGGAGACTTTTTTGTTCAGTGAAAGCATTCGCGGAAATATCGCGTTCGGCAGGGAAGATGCCAGCGACGATGAAGTGCAAGCTGCGGCTCAGGCCGCCAGCATCGCCGAAGATGTGGAAGGATTTCCAGAGCAATACCGGACTCTGGTCGGCGAGCGCGGCATTACGCTGTCTGGGGGACAGAAACAGCGGACCGCAATAGCGCGCGCTCTGATCCGTAATCCGCGCATTCTGATTCTGGACGACGCGCTCTCCAGCGTTGACACTCATACGGAAGACAAAATTCTCAATCATCTACGGGAAATCATGCGCGCCCGAACCACGATTTTTATTTCGCATCGAGTTTCGACTGTCCGCAATGCGGACAAAATCGCAGTGCTGCACGCAGGACGAATCGTCGAACTCGGTTCTCATGAGGAATTGCTGGCTTTGAATGGATACTACAGCGACCTTTACAACAAACAGTTGCTGGAAGAAGAGCTGCTGGAAGTTTGAGAGATTGCCTTTTGCGAAACGAGTCGCACAGATATGAAGAGAAGGGTCAGCAACGAGCTACTGGATAGCGATTCGGGTTCAGCGGTTGAAATCTCTCATGCATTGGCTGATCTGCGCCACATCAATTCCTGGTTCGGTGGAGTTTCAACTTCGAGGGCGATGATCGAGGGCGTGGTACGCGCGTGCAAGAAGAATTCCGGGCCTTTGACTTTATCCATGCTCGAGGTCGCAGCTGGTTCGGGATATGTTTCCGGACGCGTGAAGAAGCAGTTGAGCAAGAGTGACATTCAATTGGAAATTACGTTATTGGACCGTGCCGCTTCGCACCTCGGAAATGGCAATGCCGCCAACGGCACCGTACCTCACCTGCGGCGCAATGTCGTGGGAGACGCTCTCGCGCTTCCTTTCGCTGACAACAGCTTCGATCTGGTCAGCTGCAATCTTTTTCTTCATCATCTCGATCCCGCCCCAATTGTTCAGTTCGTGAACGAAGCGCTGCGCTGCTGTTGCATCGCCGTCCTTATCAATGATCTGGTCCGAAGTCCGCTGCATTTGGCGATGGTCTATGCAAGCCTCCCGCTGTACCGAAGCCGGATTACGCGCAACGACGCTCCCGCATCAGTGAAACAGGCTTACACGCCTGAGGAAGTCACAAAATTGCTTCGCCAAACTACGGCAGCGAAGGTGGATGTCCAGAGTTATTTTCTCTACCGCATGGGTGTTGTCGCCTGGAAGCGTGACTCATGTTTGACCTAATCGTTGTGGGCGCCGGGCCCGCGGGGGCTTCCGCCGCAATTTCCGCAACCCGCCTGGGCGCGAAAGTCATGCTGCTCGACAGCGCGGCGTTTCCCAGACAAAAGGTCTGTGGAGAGTTTGTGTCGGCGGAATCTCTTGAGCTTTTAGAAACGCTGCTCAATGGTTCCAATCAAGCTTTGCTGCACGACGCTCCCCGAATTCCGCAAACGCGTATTTTTGTGGATGGTCGCAAAATAGAGACCCCCATTGGCTCTCCCGCCGCCAGCATCGCACGCGTGGATATGGACCTGGCCCTGTGGCAATCGGCGGAGAAGTGCGGAGTCGACACGCGCCAACAGACCAAGGTGAACAAGATCGAAGGATCCGGTCCCTTCCACCTGCTCACCTCTGGAGGGGAATTCGAAGCCCGCGCCGTCATCAACAGTTCAGGACGGTGGTCGAATTTGAACGCAGCTCGAGATCTTCCTGCCGCTAGCTCGGGAAATTCCCACGAAAAATGGCTGGGGATCAAGGCACATTTTTCTGAGGCTTCTCCGCCGTGTTCGGTGGATTTGTATTTCTTCGAAGGAGGCTATTGCGGGGTTCAGCCGGTAAACGTTCTAGGGACAGAATCATCTACTGGACGTGTCAATGCCTGCGCCATGGTGAAGGCCAGTGTTGCCAGCACGCTGACGGACGTCTTCGCGCAGCATCCTGCGCTGGCCGAACGTGCTCAAAGCTGGCAAATTCTCACGCAGCCCGTGACCACATCACCCTTGATCTTTCGCCAGCCGCGGCCTGAAGCCGGAGGCGTATTGATGGCTGGGGACGCGGCAGGCTTTGTGGATCCATTTGTGGGCGACGGCATTTCGCTCGCGTTGCGGAGTGGAAGATTGGCGGCTGAAAATCTGGCGCCATTTTTCCGCAACCAGGTTTTGCTGGCGGAAGCTGTGAGATCCTATCGCGATGCTTACCAGCAGAGACTGAGTCCCATCTTCGCTACTTCGTCCAAGATTCGCCTCATGCTTACCTTGCCAAAACCCATACGAGTTCCAATGCTCATGTTCCTGGAAAAGACGCCCGCAATCACTCGCTACATGGTGAGCAAAACGAGGTGAGTTAGATCAAAAGAACTTCCGAGGTTCAAAATCACCGAATTACCAGCACTTCACGAATGTTGTCGCGGCTCAGAAAAAACTTGATGGAGGCAAAGTCGCGAAACAGATTTTCAATATGCCGGTTATTAAACAC
>JBEEGK010000403.1:0-4238 GCA_041166845.1 Acidobacteriaceae bacterium | reverse complement strand
GACTTGGCTACGACGGGAATTTCAACCTTACCAGTTACAATGGAGCGAGCTTTTCCTACGACGCCGAGAACCACCTGGTGGGCGGAAGCATGCAGGCGACTTACGACGGGCTTGGGCGTTGTGTCCGGCGCACGACCAGCAGCGGCACGCGGCTGTATACGTATGATGAGTGGAACCCGATCGTGGAATGGGACCAGTGGGGGAATTTTGCGGCCTGGAATATGTATGGATCGCGCCCGGACGCAATATTGGTGCGCTGGGACGCGGTGCACGGCGCGATGATCTACAAGCAGGATCATCACGGTAACGTGGTGGCGCTGCTCGATTCGAGTGGTAACATTCTGGAGAGATACACCTACGACGCCTTCGGCAAGCCGAAGGTGACCGCGTTCTGGGATGACAACGATCGCGGTGGGAGTTGGTACGGGAACCGGTTCATGTTTCAAGGGAGAGAGTATTTCCCTGAGCTAGGCATCTACGATTACCGGCACCGGATGTATCAACCCGAGCTCGGCCGCTTCCTCCAGACCGATCCGACCGGCTTCGACCCCGGCGACATGAACCTTTTCCGCTACTGCGGCGATGATCCCGTGGATCTCAGCGATCCGATGGGATTACTCTCCGGATTTAAGGAGTACATGCTCGTCTATGACAAGAACGAGCGGCTTGACGATACCCATGATGGTTATCATATCGGAGGCGTCAAAGGCACCGAGGACAAACCCGGTGACAGGGTGCATCTTGAAGTCGATCGGGGCGTGAGGACATCGAGCGGGACAGCCGGCGGGACGACACATGAGACCACAGCTTCCAACGTTAACGGTACACCTACTGTGCACGAGCAAATCAACGTCCGGTACGCGGGGGATGCTGGCCCCAAAACCAAAACGTTTGCGCAAAATAACGAATGGACACATAGCGCCGATCTGGTGAATTCGGCCAATGCCTACCGCGCTAGTGCCGATCGCTGGGCAGGAAAACTTGGGCTTTCCTCATCGGGCATTTTAGGATTGCTTCAAAATGGATTAGTATCCGGTGGGATGAGCTACCCTTCGGCGGCTAGAGCCGGTGCAAAAGCGCGGGCAGAGTCTCAGCAAAGGTGGGACGAGACGCCTGAAAAGAAGATCATGCACACGGGCGGCTGGCGTGCGCCCAATGGAACATACGTCTGGCCGCATAGTCCGATAGATCCCGAATCCGGTAATCCTTTAGACTTCAAAAGATAAGAATCAGGAAAGGTAGCGTTATGTTGATTATTCGATTTGCCTGCATATTGATGATGGCTTCGGCTTTACCGGCTACGCAATCCAAAGCTGATGTTTTTTCGGAAGAAAGTCTTCAGCCCAATCAGCTAGTTGGAGCGTGGGAAGCTTTGGTGGAAAGGGAGGGAATGGCAGGTCCTAGCCTCTATCAAATCTTATTTGTTTCCCCGCAGGAAGCATGGCTTGTAGAGGCGGGATCAATCAATTCTGAGTTTGCTCACACAGAATTTTTTGGCCGCCTGCAGTCGGCAAATCTGGACAAAGGACAAATCATTCTCGAATTCACTCCATTGCAGGGACAATCGAAATCGGAATATGTCTCTGTTCGCATCGAAGGAAGGGCGACGCGAGCGGGCGATTTGAAGTTTATCGAAGGCAAAATCATCCTAAAACGGAAGGATGATAAAGTGAGCAATGAGCACGTTTTCTTTGCGAACAATCTTTGGACTCGTTGGATAGTAAATGCCTCCATAGCTGCGGAGGAAGCGATAAATGAAGTGCGTCACAGTAATCGAGCGAAATAGCCGGAAGGCTAGAACGGGTCGGTCTGGGCTTGCCCTGATCCGGCAAGGCGGAAGGGGCAGTGTTGAAATCTCGACGGCGAGGGGAAAGAGGAGAGGGGAAAGAGGGGTCAGAGCTTAACATCGTAAACTTTCTTGACCGATCAGATGAACTTTAGGTAGAAGACCGGTATGCCGCGTCCCCTCCGGATCGAATATCCTGGCGCGCGTTATCACGTCATGAGCCGGGGCGACCGACGGGAAGACATTTTTCTGGACGCGGCCGACCGTGAAATGTTCCTCTCGCTGCTGGGGCGCGCGTGCGGGAAAACTGGCTGGGAAGTGCACGCCTACTGCCTGATGTCCAACCATTGGCATGCGGTGATTGAAACATCCCAAGCTAATCTCTCCAGCGGCATGCGCTGGCTGCTCGGGACCTACACCCAAAGCTTTAACCGGCGGCATCGCCAATGGGGACACTTGTTTGGCGGACGCTACAAGGCGCAGCTGGTCGATGAGCGGAGCGCAGGTTATCTTCGCTGCGCCTGTGACTATGTGCACCTAAACCCGCGTCGCGCCGGTTTGGTTGCAACACGAGCGCCCCTGGAGAGCTATCCCTGGAGCAGTTATCCCGCTTATCTGCGTCTTCGCTTGCGGCCTGACTGGCTGCGAGTGGATCGGCTGTTGGGCGAACACGGGTTGGAGCACGACACCGCCTCTGGACGCCGGGAGTTTGGCCGACGAACTGAAGCTTGCGCGGCCGAACTACAAGAGCAGACCGTGTTACGCCGCGGCTGGACGTTAGGTGGAGAAGATTTTGTGGACTGGATCGCAGACAAGTTAACCCAGAGTCGCAGCAGAGAAGGCACGCGACGGAGCGAGGGACGAGCAGTGGATGAAACATTGGCCGAACGACTCGCGCGAGATTGCCTGCGGGCGGTGGGCTGGAGCCTGGCTGATCTGCGCCGTGCGCGGAAGGGCGATCCGGTGAAGGTGGCGATTGCGCAGCGATTACGCGCCCAAACGCCCATGACCCGGCGCTGGATCGCGGAGCGTCTGCAAATGGGCAGTTGCGGCTACCTGTCGAACCTACTGAAGGTTGACGATGTTAAGCTCTGACCCCTTTCTGCGCTCCGAAAATTCACGCATCGAGCTTGACATCTGCTACGCGGCGGACCGCGGGCCAGATGGAAAATCCCTTCAGGAGAAGGTTGCCAGTCTTCTGCCCTCGACTAATACCGTTATAGCGAGTCATGGCCTTGTTGACCCTGCAACTGGGAAAGCTAAAGATGGCACACCGCGATATGAAGTTCCTGGCCAAAAGAAGCCGGAGGAGAAGAAGTAACTCGTTACAAAATGTCGGTCGGATCAACCTTTAGCAAATAGTTATCCTTTGTCATGAAAACTCGCTTGCCCATCAAGATCCTAGGAGGGACATTCTTAATGTTGGTGATTGGACTCATCGGCTGGGTAATGAACATTATGGACGTGCCGTCGTGGTCTGTGTTACGCCACTTGTCTGTCGATCTCGATGGAGCCCGGTCGGTAACGCTGAGAGAATACGCGTGGGATACCACTTTGCTGGAGAGGAAGGCCACCGGCGATGAGATCGAGCGTTTAACGCGGATCGCTGGCAAGTGGCCCCGGCCATTTTACGCGAAAGGATCGCTCTGTTTTGAACCCCATCACGACATCGTCATCGTACGCGTAGATGGAAGTGAAATTGCAATCTCTATCTGTTTTTTGTGCGGAAATATCTTATACCGCGCTGGAGATAAATCATACCCTCATCCTATTCCGGCCTATTTTGAGCAACCATTGAGGGCCTTCTTCGCATCAGTGGGAATGAAGCCGAAGTCACTAGAGGAATATGACGCCTATGGGCCGGAGTTTCTAAAGAAAGACACTGGAGAAAACAGGGAAGTAAAAAAGTAGAGGGAGGCAGAGAATGGGTCAGTCCTCAAGATTGACACTAAATGGGCGACTTGATAAACAGCGAGGGTGCCCCGCCAGATTCGAATCGAATATCCGGGCGCCATCTATCATGTGAGGGGGTCGGACAAACACATCCAATCTTCTTTGCAAAGCGAGAAGGCCGAATCGGGGTCAGAGCCAACTATTGACACAAGCGGATGATCCACCGGCCACGCTGTCCGAGATGCCCCGTCCCCTCCGGATGGAGTATGAAGGCGCGTGCTATCACGTCATGAGCCGGGGCGATTCGGCGGGAAGCCATTTTTCTGGGGGGGCGAAAAGGGGGCAGTCTGTGGTTCTCGCTCTTTTTGAATCGACTCCGATCAAGCCGGCGGATTGAATGTTCCCAAGAGCAATTTATCGTCGCCCCGTCGTGGCGAATCGGCAGCGATTCCGCCCGATCAATGAAGGTGTTGCGCTCACGTGGGCTGAAATAATCCCGAAATGTTTTTGAGCGTTTTTGAATTAAAGCCATTCTCGCATGGCCCCCCTGGGGGGCCCT
>JBEEGK010000402.1:0-3196 GCA_041166845.1 Acidobacteriaceae bacterium | reverse complement strand
TTGGTGCGGCAACGCTCCCCGCTCCCACCACCAGGCAGCGTCTTCCTTCCAGCTTGAGGAACATTGGAAATAAGCTCATCGCGATCAACCTTCCACCGCATGTGGAGCCGCAGCTGAAGGAAGGTCGCGCGCGACCACAATCGCCGCCTCACCTTCCAACGACAATGTCTGTCGCAAATCCGCATCGCTGTGGCGAGCAAAATATTGCCGTAAGTTTTCGCCTGGATTGCGCTCATCGAGATACCTGTGCAATAGGCGTTCGATCGCATCCGGAACCTCGGTAGCGAGGCAGCGATATCCAATCGGACGCGCAATGGACTGATGCAGTCCGACAGCGCCGCCAACACAAAAGTAAAATGCGTCCTGCATGCGCCCATCCACTTTGATCTTTTTACCTTCGAGGCCGAGGTCAGCGATCCAATGTTGTCCGCAACTATTTGGGCATCCGGTAACGTGGATCTTAAGGTGCTGCTCAAAGCCTGGCATGCGTTCTTCCAGTTCTTCGACCAGCCAGCGTGAGAAGCTTTTCGTCTCCGTGATCGCCAGCTTGCAGAATTCCGACCCGCTACAGGCGATGGCGCCCCGCCAGAAAGTTGATGCAGCAACCGGCAACCCGATGGCGGTCAACTCAGCACCGAGCCGCTCAGCGTTGGCATGCGGCACATTGACGATCACGAGGTTTTGCATATTCGTGGTTCGCAAATCACCGCCAGCGTAGCGGTCTGCCAATGCGGCAGCGGATTTCATCTGCTCGGCGGTGATTCTTCCCCTGAGCACCGCCGCTCCCACATATGAAAATTCTTTCTGCTTCTGCGAATGAATTCCCACGTGATCGCGATAGACATCGTCGGGGCGATGCTCTTCCACCCCGGGATCGAGAGAAAAACCGATTCGACCTTCAAGCTCGCTGAGGAATTTGTCGGCCGTCCATCCGTGCCTCAAAAACAGAAACTTGAGCCGCGCCCTCTCCCTGTTTTCGCGAAGCACATCGCTGTCACGGAAAATTTCGGCAACTCCCTTCAACACGGGTAGCACCTGATGATGCCCCACAAATGCATTGAGCCGCACCGCCAGATGCGGATCGGTAGAAAGGCCTCCGCCGATGCGCAACGAGAATCCGGTTTCGGATTCGCCCTTGAGCTCGCGACGGACCGCGGTAAATCCGACGTCATTGATTTCCGGATACTCACACCAAACGCTGCAGCCACTGATGGACACTTTGAACTTGCGCGGCAGGTTGTAGAATTCTGCATTCCCGACGAACAGGCGGTTCGCTTCGAGCGCTAACGGAGAGGCATCGCAGAGTTCATCGGCGGCGACGCCGGCAAGTGGGCATCCTGTGATATTGCGCGTGACATCCCCGCACGCCCCCATGCTGCTGAGTCCGCAGCGCCACAGAGCTTCAAGAACCTCGGGCAAAGATTCGATCGTCACCCAATGAAGCTGGATGTTTTGTCGCACCGTAATGTCAGCAACCTTGCCTCCGAAACGTTCGGTGAGGTCGGCGATAGTGCGCAGCTGATGGGATTTAAGAATGCCGTTTGGAATGCGAATACGGACCATGAAGAACGGCAGGGCTTTTCCCTCTCCGCCCTTGCCGCCGAGTACACCGGCGCCGTCGCCCTGGGTATAAACGCCCCACCAGCGTAGATAGGTTCCCACCCACTCGGGAGGGATCGAGTCGAAGCCGGTCTGAGCAAAGCGGCGGATTTCCGCGAGACCCTCCCAGGGGTTGGTTGTCCGCTTAAGTCGTTCAGCCCGTTGCGCTTTGGACTCTGGCTTCGGCTGTGAAATGCCGTTTGTTGTTGACGTTTCTGTCATATATATGTCGCACAAAATAAAAAGCCCACCGCCAAGTGCTACTGGCGATGGGCCTATATGAGTGCCGGTGCTAAAAAACTCTTAGGTCAGCAACCTCCCCGCGCCAGTGGACACACGCATACAACAACATGCGCAACAACACTGGCAACGCGTGGTGTGGAGAGCTGACATCTTTTGAGATGGTAGAGGCCTCAAGATCCCCTGTCAAGACCGGCAGGCGTGTTTCGCATCAATAATTTCGATCACAGCTATCGGGAAAACGCCATTATTCTACGCTTTATGAGTTTCAACCGGCCAAAAAAGCTTGAAAAAGGGGCTATGATCGAAGCTTGTCACGATTAGTGCCACTGACTCACGATCTACTGTAGTGCCGCTGAGGCCTTGCAGCAACAACGCGCTCGTTTTCGCGTTGCTTTCGCAAGCGTAACTTTAGTCATCAGAAATAGGCTGTATTGTGCTTCTTGTTGGCGAGTACGAGAATCAATGCTATAGGCAATAGTTTCAAAGAAGTGTTTTACGAATGAGGGGTCACAGATGTCTATACGAATTCTAATTGCGGACGATGATTCGCCCATTCGGCGACTTTTGCGGCGGCTCATTGAGGAGCATGTCGGGTGGGAAGTGTGCGGCGAAGCCGTCAACGGCGCCGATGCTGTCTCCAAAGCCGACGAGCTTTCTCCCGACCTGGTAGTACTTGATCTTGCCATGCCGCAAAAAAATGGACTTCAGGCCGCCCGCGAAATTTCAAAGTCCACGCCATCGTTGCCGATGCTGCTGCTTACCGTGCAGCAAGTTTCCAGCGAGTTGGTTCAAGAGGCCCGTAACGCCGGCTTTAAAGGCGCAGTTTCCAAATGCACTGGGAGTGAAGTTGTGCGCGGCGTGGAAACCTTGCTACGCAACGGCAGTTTCTTTAGGTCGTCACTAACCGAAGTGGCCGCGATATAGTCAGGGTCTCGACTACCGAGGTTGCTGCATCGCATCCTCAATCTTTTTGACCATCTGTTGAACCGGTGGCGTCATGGGGCCTTTGGGATCCAGGCGAATCGCTTCTTTGTATTCTTTGAGGGCAACTTGCGCGTTCTTCTTGCGCAATGCGATGTCGCCTAAAAGGACGTGCGCTTGGGCCATGTCTGGTTTAAGCGCTGCGGCCTTCTGGGCGTGAGGTTCAGCCTCTTGCCACCTTCCCAAAGCCCAGTACGTCTTGCCAATTTCGTTATGACCCTCGGCTGATGCGGGATCGAGTTGAAGTCCCTTCACTAAGGTAGTTTCAGCTTCCGGATACCTTCCCAGCATATTAAGGCATATTCCAAGGGCGAAATGCGCGGTGGACATTTTCGGCTCAATCTCCACGGCTTTCTGCAACTCTGGCTCGGCT
>JBEEGK010000401.1:0-3947 GCA_041166845.1 Acidobacteriaceae bacterium | reverse complement strand
GGAGACAGGCCCGCTTGCAACTTCCTGGCATTCGAACAAATTCTTGAACACGATTCGGGATGGTGCCGTCCTACCAATACTGCACCTCAACGGTTACAAGATCGCTAACCCGACTCTCCTCGCGCGCATTCCACATGAAGAATTGGAGGCCTTGCTGATTGGCTACGGCCACAAGCCGTACTTCGTAGAGGGGAGCGACCCTGCGGTGATGCATCAGAAGATGGCCTCGACCCTTGAGCAATGCATCTTGGAGATCCGTTCCTTCCAGGAACGTGCACGCCGAACGGGTGACACAATGCGGCCGCGCTGGCCCATGATAGTTCTTCGTTCCCCGAAAGGATGGACGGGACCGAAAGAAGTGGACGGACACAAGGTCGAGGGTTTTTGGCGCGCACATCAGGTCCCCGTCCTAGATCCAGTAGCGAATAAAGGCAGCTTGAAAATTGTTGAAAACTGGATGCGGAGTTACAAGCCGGAAGAACTGTTCGACGACAATGGAACTTTGGTGGCGGAGTTGCAGGACCTGGCGCCATCGGGCAACCGCCGCATCTCGGCCAATCCGCACGCAAATGGTGGACTGCTGCGTAAAGATCTCGATCTGCCCAACTTCCATGACTACGCAGTCAAAGTGAAATTGCCCGGGGCAACCTACGTTCCGCCGACCGATGTGCTCGCACATTTTCTTGCGGAGGTGATGCGTCGTAACATGCATTCTTTCCGTGTCTTCGGTCCGGACGAGACGGCCTCCAATAGATTGACCGCGATCTACGCTGCCTCAAAAAAGACTTGGCTCGCGGAATACAAGCCGGAGGATGCGGACGGTGGCGAGCTTGATGTTTCCGGACGAGTGATGGAAATGCTCAGCGAGCACACGCTTGAAGGCTGGTTCGAAGGCTACGTACTCACCGGCCGGCATGGTTTTTTCTCGACCTACGAAGCCTTCGTTCATGTTATCGATTCGATGTTCAATCAACATGCAAAATGGCTGGAGAAATCGAAGAACGATCTCGACTGGCGAGCGCCGGTGCCCTCGATCAACCTCCTCATCACGTCTCTCGTCTGGCGGCAGGATCATAATGGCTTCACCCATCAGGATCCCGGATTTCTTGACGTCGTCACTAACAAGAGCGCCGATGTGGTCCGAATCTATCTACCCCCAGATGCAAATTGCTTGCTCAGCGTGGCAGACCATTGCTTGCGCTCACGCGATTACGTTAACGTCATCGTCGCGGACAAGCAGGAGCATCTTCAGTACCTCTCGATGGAAGATGCCGTGACTCATTGCACGAAGGGTATAGGCATCTGGGATTGGGCTTCCACAGATGACGGCGAGGAACCGGACGTGGTCATGGCTTCCGCGGGCGATATCGCAACCATGGAATCTCTTGCAGCTGTTGCGATTCTGAAGGAACACTTCACTGATTTGAAGATTCGCTTTGTCAATGTGGTCGATCTCTTCCGACTTATGCCGGAAAGCGAACACCCGCATGGACTCTCTGACCGTGATTTTGACTCGCTTTTCACTATCAATAAGCCAGTGATTTTCAACTTCCACTCCTACGCGTCCTTGATACATAAACTCAGTTATCGCCGTAAGAACCACGACAACATCCATGTGCGGGGTTATAAGGAAAAGGGAAACATCAACACTCCCCTCGAACTTGCGATACTCAACCAAGTCGACCGTTTTAACCTCGCTATCGATGTGATCGACCGGGTGCCGCGGCTGAATGCCATCGGTGCACATATCAAGGAATGGCTAAAGGAACAGATCATCGAGAGTATCAACTACGCGCATTGTGAAGGGATCGACAACGAAGAAATTCGTAACTGGAAGTGGCCTGGGTAGCATGGTGGTGAAACCAGTCGAAAAAGAAAAACAGATCGCGCGCCACTGTCGCAAAATTTCTACACCTCGCTGATGACTGCGGACGGCACTACAGAACCTTCCACCGATGGTAGACCGTCTGCCACCAAGTCCGCTCTTCCCTCACCTCGTACAACCCAGCCACAAGCGACACCAAAAACAAAGAACCAAACTATTCGTGTTTCGCCTGCAGTCATCGACGCTGCCCGGAAAGACGGCGAAGAACTGCTCCGCGATTTGCGAACGTCTCTGACCGGGCTCACCCAAAGTGAGGCCGAAGAGCGAGCGCGCACGACGGGCCTCAATGAGGTCGCACAGGAGCGAAAGCAGGGTTGGCTCGCCCGCGCACTGAAAATCATCCGTAATCCGTTGGTGATCCTACTGACAATTCTGTCGGCGATTTCCTTCCTTACAGGCGACGTGCGCGCCGGCTGTGTGATGGTGGTTATGGTGGTGCTGAGTGTAGGCCTCCGTTTCTGGCAAGAAGCGCGGGCGGACACCGCGGCCGAGAAGCTGAAGGCCATGATCCATGTGGCCGCTACCGTCGTTCGGGACGGTGCGGCAAGGGAGATACCGCTTCGTGAACTTGTTCCCGGTGACATCGTGAAGCTGGCAGCAGGCGACATGATTCCAGGGGACGTGAGGCTTCTGTCTTCGAAAGACCTCTTCGTGAGCCAGGGCAGCCTGACGGGTGAGTCACTCCCGATTGAGAAGTGCCACGATCCAGAAGCAAGTGAGGCGAACTCACCCACAGAACTCAAGAACACATGCTTCATGGGGACGAGCGTCGAGAGCGGCACCGCGACTGCAGTTGTGGTCACGACCGGAGTACAAACTTACGTCGGCAGTATGGCGCACTCGATCACCGGGGAACGGACGCAGACGAGCTTCGACCAGGGGCTCAACCGGTTCACCTGGCTCATGATGCAATTTATGGCCGTGATGGTTCCTCTGGTTTTCCTCATCAACGGTTTCACGAAACACGATTGGAAGGGCGCCTTTTTCTTCGCACTGGCTGTGGCAGTAGGCCTCACTCCCGAGATGTTGCCGATGATTGTTTCCGTCTGCCTCTCCAATGGCGCTCTCGTCATGAGCCGAAAGAAGGTGATCGTCAAGCGGCTCAACTCAATCCAGAACTTCGGGGCCATGGACGTGCTGTGCACCGATAAGACGGGTACACTGACGGAGGACCGCGTCGTTCTCATGCGGCATTGCAACGTCGCCGGGCGTGAAACGGAAGACGTGCTTCTTGACGGTTACCTGATCAGCTACTTCCAGACTGGACTCCGAAACCTGCTCGATCGGGCGATCCTGGAGAGCCCCGACTTCCAACAAAAAGCAATTATTGAGAAGTATAAGAAACTTGATGAGATTCCGTTCGACTTCAATCGGCGCATGATGTCGGTCCTGGTGGAGGACGCCGCAGGCAAAGCGATCCTCCTCACCAAGGGGGCTCCCGAGGAAGTCTTCCACCACTGCTCGCATTTTGAACTCGACGGTAAGTTGTCCGAGATGGACCCGGATCTAATGGTCGGACTGAAGCAAGAATACGACAGCCTCAGCAACGACGGTTTCCGCGTGCTGGCAGTGGCAAACAAGGACCTTCCTGGCAAACAGATTTGCGCGAAGAATGACGAACGCGATCTCGTACTCCGAGGCTATGTCGCGTTCCTGGACCCGCCTAAGGAGACCGCAGTTCTCGCACTTACCGCTCTGCACGCGCATGGCGTGAGTGTAAAAATCCTCACGGGAGACAACCACCTGATCAGTCGCAAGGTATGCAAGGACGTTGGCCTCTCAGCCGACCCCATGCTGCTGGGTGGCGACGTCGAGAAAATGTCCGACGCCGAACTGGCGGAAGCAGCGGAGAAAGCAGCGCTGTTCGCCCGCCTCTCTCCCGCTCACAAACAGCGGGTCATCCGCGTCCTCAGGAGCAAGGGGCATGTCGTCGGATTCATGGGGGACGGAATCAACGACGCTCCCGCTTTGCGAGAGGCGGATGTGGGTATCTCGGTGGACACGGCAACTGACATTGCGAAGGAGTCGGCAGACCTGATCTTGATTGAGAAGGATCTTATGG
>JBEEGK010000400.1:0-3655 GCA_041166845.1 Acidobacteriaceae bacterium | reverse complement strand
CGCATCCTGCCTCTTTAATATCGATCAGGCCGGGCGTTCTCCCGCCAAATGATGCCATCTGCGTCTGAACGCCCGTTCTAATATTCGCTGCACAAATTCCGGTGGACTATCGGAACGACAGAGGGTTGGTGCCGACTCCAGGCATTGAGTTCGTTATAGAACGGACGCGCACACTGCCTTTTATTACGCTTTTCAGATGCCGCGAAAGCTGCGCATCGTTAAGCTCACACCGATTGCCATCGCTGTTTGCGAGCCTTGTGGCTGGGAGTTTCACTCCAAACTCCCCTTGGAAGACGAGGCCTTGCGGGAAATGGAAAACCTTTTTGAAGCTCACTCTTGCGAGTTAAAAAGTGGCGTAAACGCTGAATGCATGAATGAAATCGCCCGGGCCTTCACATTACTGTCAGCGATAAGACAGAACCTTCCGAATAAGCCTGAAATTCCCAAAAGCTGGGTGACGGAGTTCCATTCTGTTTTGCAGAACGTTGAAAAGAGCACGGGGCTAAGTATGGAAGAATTCCGGGTATCTCCAGCAGCCTTGCACAAGGAAATTCTTGCCGCAGATCAGCGAACTGGAGCGGTGTACTGCTTGGGAGAGACGGTCGTTAACCGTAGTGAATACCTACTAAAGATTGACGCCGCGCTGGACTATTTTACTAATCAGAAGAAGAGCGCGACTTAGGTTCGAGACCAGATTCTTGGCGGGCGCAAGCTACCGACGAGAATTGGGAAGTGTTGCTGGCTGTACCGTTAGACTTTTTTAACCAGCCTTCCACATTCCTCGCACAGTAGCGCTGTGCAACCGTTCAAAGGCGCTCTTGGATAAAACGCGGCAAGGCCACCCTTAGACGGGCTTCAGCATCGTAGCGTCCGCGTTGCTGAATGTGGACAGTTCGATTGAATTCAAGGAGAGACCCATGGATCGTTCAACACCGCTACCGCCCCCGACACAGCATCAATCCCAACCCAGATTTGTCGAAACCTCAGGCACAAATGAGGCCAACTCTTCCGGGGTTTCCTGGCCGGCAGTGATTGCAGGGGCTTTTGTGACTGCCGCGTTGTCACTAATTCTGCTTTCATTGGGTACCGGCCTGGGATTGTCCTCCGTATCCCCATGGTCGAATGAGGGGGCGTCTGCCTCGGCGGTGGGGAAAGGAGCCATCGTCTGGCTAATCGTCATGCAAATAATTGCCTCCGCTATGGGAGGCTACTTGGCAGGGCGGCTGCGAACAAAATGGACGAACACTCATAACGACGAAGTTTATTTCCGAGATACCGCGCATGGATTTCTGGCGTGGGCCGTAGCCCTCGTCATAACGGCTTCCTTTTTGGCGACCGCCGCCACCTCTCTGCTGGGCGCAAAGGCACATAATCGCGCTTCGTCCAGCTCTGAGAGTCGTTCTGATACCAGCGACTATTTCGTGGATACGCTGTTTCGTTCTGAGAAAGCCAGCGCCGAGCGGAACGATTCGTCAGTGCGGGCCGAGGCAGGTCGCATTCTGGCGAACGCTCTTAGTCAGGGAGACATGCCGCGAGAAGACAAAGCCTACCTAACTCAGGTAGTAGCCACAAAGACAGGGCTTAGCCAAACAGAGGCGGACAAGCGAGTGGATGATGTTCTCAGCCAGGAGCGGCAAGCCACAGACACGACTCGTAGAGCCCTAGCGCACTTGTCATTGTGGATGTTTCTGGCTCTGTTGATTGGCGCTTTTTGTGCTAGCTATGCCGCAACAATCGGAGGACGACAGCGGGATCACGTAATTGTTCGCTAACACGATCTTGAAAAACTAGGAGGCTACAATGCGCTCAATTTTACTTTTGCTTCTAGGCGTACCGATTCCAATCGTTATCCTGATAGCACTTTTTAGCCG
Organism: Acidobacteriaceae bacterium; assembly: GCA_041166845.1. Classification (GTDB taxonomy): domain Bacteria; phylum Acidobacteriota; class Terriglobia; order Terriglobales; family Acidobacteriaceae; genus JALYIM01. Next base: position 1,784 of record JBEEGK010000400.1, on the reverse strand, counting down.
TTGAGTCACGAGCTGACTTGGGTATGCGGGCACTCTGGCATCAGGGTCAGAGTTCCCACGCATTACTCGAGCGAAACGTTTTCCGTCGTTAGAGAGTTAAAAGTATTCACGTTATCGTTTAGACCTAGACGAGGAGAGAAATGAAAGAAACCTATTGCGCAAACTGTATGTTGACGAACTCAAGGATCTCTACAGTGCCGAAAATCAGCTGGTAAAAGCCCTTCCAGAATTGGCGAAAGCGGCTACGGCCCGCAAGCTTAAGATGGGTTTCACTACCCACTTGAAGCAGACGAAGCAACACGTCGCCAGACTGGAGAAGATTTTCAAGGGAATGAAAGAGGGACCGCATGGAAAACATTGCTCAGGAATGGAAGGTTTAATTAAAGAGGGCAGCGAACTTATTGCCAAGAATCCTGACCCCGAGGAGCTAGATGCAGGACTGATTGCCGCAGCCCAGCACCTTGAGCACTATGAGATGGCCGGATACGGCTGCGTGCGATCCTACGCGAGATTGCTCAACGAGAGACAGGCCGTCGTACTCTTGAGTCAAACCTATAATGAGGAGAAGGAAACGGATCGGAAGCTAATCCTGCTTTCCAAAAACATTATGTCGAGGCAATGGACACCGAAGAATCTGAGTGAGGGCAAGTTAATCAGGGGGTGCGACACGTCAGGTGATCAACGGGCATAGCGTTTGCCCGCTCGGCGGGTCAAGGCTCGCGACTCGATCGGCTCATACGGATGATCATAAGTGTTCACAGTAACCAACCCGACGACCCGACAGCACTTTTCTTTTTTGTACGTGAAATGCGAACCCATGGCTAAATCGAAAACAAGAAACTTTGATCCCACTAAACTTAAACCGTTCAAGTCGAAAGATCCAGACGTGACCTACGCAGTCATCGAAACACCCATGGGCAGCCGCAACAAATTCAAATTCGACGAGAAGATTGGCACATACACCCTCGCCGGTGTGTTGCCGCAAGGCATGATGTTTCCGCACGCGTTTGGATTTGTGCCCGGAACCAGAGCAGCAGACGGTGACCCAGAGGACATACTCGTGGTTATGGACTTGCCAGTCTTCACCGGTTGCGTGGTTCCGACCAGACTTCTTGGAGTTATCGAAGCCGAGCAGACAGAAGATAAGAAAACCGTGCGTAACGATCGGCTGATTGGGGTCGCGGAAAACAGTCGCGACTACACCGACGTGAACAGTCTTAAAGATCTGAATGACAATATGCTCGACGAAATCGAGAAGTTCTTCGTCAACTATAACGAGGAAAAGGGTAAAAAGTTTAAGGTGCTCGGCAGAAAGGGCCCGCAACAAGCACTCAAGCTTCTTAAAAAGAGTATCAAGTAAGACACATATGACGTGCCAATGAAAGAGATCCTAATAAGATTTTTAGTTGGGGGCGCAGTCGTGTCCTTATTAGCTGCCTTGGGAGACCAGTTAAGGCCCAAGAGTTTTGCCGGATTTTTTGGAGCGGCCCCCGCCGTCGCTCTGGCTACCCTGAGTCTCACCATCGCCGACAAAACTACCTCCTACGCGACCACGGAATCACACTCAATGATTGCCGGAGCACTTGCGTTTTTCATCTATGCTTCCTGTGTTAGCTGGGTTCTGATGCACCACAGGCTGAATGTTCTTTTGGCTGCTGCTGCGGCACTTCCGGTCTGGTTTGCTGTAGCGTTCGGTCTATGGCAGATCTGGCTTAGATAAGTTCGATATGAGAATCGAACTTGATTTCGCGGCTCTTCGGAGAACTAAGTGGCACGAATATGCT
>JBEEGK010000399.1:0-5327 GCA_041166845.1 Acidobacteriaceae bacterium | reverse complement strand
CGACTCGTTCATCATTCATCCATGAACGACTTTCTCGCTCAGCACGACAGCTTGTTTAGCCTGCAAATTATAGAGAAGTCTAATTAACCTGACGGGGCGGATAGTGACGTGGCTGTCAGTCGCCAGTCTGTTCGCGGCGTGATAAATTACACGCCGACGGAAGTCTAAAAACATGAGTCCTGAGATGAAAGCCTCAGTCTTCGTTGGTCTCAGCGTTGACGGCTTCATTGCACGACCGAACGGCGAACTCGACTTTCTGCCAGCCGGGGGCGGTGAGCCTCATGGTTACAACGAATTCATCGCGACTGTTGACGCGATTGTGATCGGACGGAAGACCTTCGAAACCGTTCTGGCCATGACAGCCGCCATGACGGAGTGGCCCTATGGCAAGAAGCGGGTCGTCGTCCTGAGCAGCAGCCGCCTCGACTTATCTGGGACTAAGGGCGGCAGTGTTGAACAAATGTCAGGACCTCCGGCTCAGATTGTTTCGCAACTCTCTGCCAGTGGTGTCCGACACATCTACGTTGACGGTGGGATCACGATTCAAGAATTCCTGCGCGCTGGACTCATCCAGCGTCTGATCGTTACTCGGGTTCCGGTGCTGATTGGAGAGGGAATTCCTCTGTTCGGAAGCTTGCCTTGCGATGTTCGTCTCCATCACGTGGCGACTCGGTCCTATCCTAGCGGTCTGGTACAAAGCGAGTACGAAGTAGTCGCCTAAAAATAAAGGCGACCATATTAGGCCGCCTTATAGATTCCACAATTGCTGGGTTTTCTAAGCTGGCGCCGGACGCTCGCCTTTCGCCATCCCCGGACGCCCCGGTTCTGGCTTAAGAACCTGCTGCACTCCGTCGTCTGACTTCGGGGGCGGAATGATCTTCGGCAGTTCCTTTCCGTCGATGATCAGCTTGATCTCGTTGGCATCCAGAACTTCGCGCTCCAGTAGCGCCAGCGCAATCTTTACCAGGGTGTCACCGTCAGCGGCGAGGATGCCTTTTGCGGTGTTGTATCCCAGTCCAATCATGCGACGGACTTCGTCGTCAATCTTGATTGCCGTCGCTTCGCTGTAGTCGCGATGCTGCGCGATTTCGCGTCCCAGGAAGATTTGCTCTTCTTTTTTACCGAACGTCAGAGGCCCGAGGTCACTCATGCCAAATTCACAAACCATTTTGCGTGCCAACTCTGTAGCACGCTCGATGTCGTTACCGGCGCCCGTGCTCATCTGGTTTAAGAACATCTCTTCTGCGATGCGTCCACCCATCATGATGGCGATTTCGGTCTCGAGATACTCCTTGGTGTAGTTATGCTTGTCGTCAATCGGCAACTGCATGGTCACGCCCAGCGCCATTCCGCGAGGAATGATGGTGACCTTGTGCAACGGATCCGAGTTCGGAAGCTTGGACGCCACCAAGGCGTGGCCCGCTTCGTGGTATGCGGTAACTTTCTTCTCTTCTTCTGAGAGGATCAGCGATTTCCGCTCCACTCCCATCAACACTTTATCTTTGGCAACTTCGAAGTCGTACATTAGCACCGCTTTGCGGTTCTGACGCGCCGCGCTTAAGGCCGCTTCATTGACCATGTTGGCCAAGTCTGCTCCTGAGAAACCGGGAGTTCCACGCGCAAGCACGAGAAGTTCGACATCGTCGGCCATGGGGATTTTTCGGGTATGCACGCGAAGAATCTCTTCGCGTCCGCGAACATCCGGACGATTCACGACCACACGACGGTCGAAGCGCCCAGGCCTTAATAGCGCGGGATCGAGCACATCGGGCCGGTTGGTAGCGGCCATCAAGATCACGCCTTCGTTGGATTCGAAGCCGTCCATCTCGACCAGCAGTTGATTCAACGTCTGCTCGCGTTCGTCGTGTCCGCCTCCTAGGCCCGCGCCGCGATGACGTCCGACGGCGTCAATTTCGTCAATGAAGATGATGCAGGGAGCGTTCTTCTTGCCCTGCTCGAACAAATCACGCACCCGGCTGGCGCCAACTCCGACGAACATCTCTACGAAATCCGATCCGGAAATCGAGAAGAAAGGTACGTTCGCCTCGCCCGCAACCGCCCTTGCCAACAGCGTTTTACCGGTCCCCGGAGGCCCGACGAGAAGCACTCCCTTAGGAATGCGACCGCCCAACTTTTGGAATTTCTGCGCCTCGCGCAGGAACTCGATGATCTCTTTCAGTTCTTCTTTGGCTTCTTCAACGCCAGCCACGTCCTTGAAGGTGACTTTCTTCTGCTGCATCGAAAGCAGCCGCGCACGGCTCTTTCCGAATGAAAGCGCTTTGTTTCCGCCCGTCTGCATCTGGCGAATCATGAAGAACCAGAGGGCTGCTAAAAGTGCCAACGGAGCGAGATTGATCAGCCATCCCCAGCTTCCGCTGTTCGCGTCGCGAATATTGATGTTGACGTTCTTTTCACGAAGCGCGCGAATCATGTCGGGATAGCTGGCCGGCACGGTGGTGTGAAAGCCTGATCCGTCGCTATGAAATTTGCCGTGAACATCCATGCCTGTGATCGTGACCTCTTTTATGTTGCCCTGGTCCACGTCCGACATGAATTGAGAGAAGTTGACGTCCTTCTCCTTCTGGCCGCTGTTCGCGCCCCTCACCACCTGCCAGAGAAGGAGCGCCGAAATGCCAATCACCAACCAGAAAACTACCGTCTTGACTGTTGAATTCACCTGAAACTCCTGAGAAAGTCGCGCCCTGCTCCAATCGCTAGGTTACTCGGGCGGCACAACTTGTTATTTAGATGCAGGCCGCAACATTTGGATTGGAGATTTTGGCTAATGGTCATTCTAAACCCTCTGCCCGTTAAAATGTGCTGGTATGGACCGGTAACTTAGGTCACCCTAGTCAGTTGCCAAATTTCAATTGCGTTTCGCCAGATAGGGAAGATTTCGTCCGGTCTGGTCCGCATCGCCTAATCCATAACCGATCAGGAAGTTGTCATCCACCAGAAAGCCGAAGTAGTCGGGCTGCAGAAACACGCGCCGCGCGGACTGCCGGTCGAGTAAAGTCGCCAGTTTGACCGACGCTGCGCCTCGCGAACGTAGATCGCTCATTAGAAACTCGGTCGTGACCCCGGAGTGAACTAAACCCTCGATCAGAAGCACGTGTTGTCCACGAATATCGAGCTCGTGGCTGAAAAATATTTCTAGCACTTCCGTGGCTTCACCCTCAGGCTGCGTGCGATAGCGCGGCTTGATGAACTGGCAAATCACCGGAACTTCTAATTCACGGACCAGGTCCGCAAGAAAAATAAATCCATTTTCCAGCACCGCTAGAGCGTGGATGGTTCGCCCCTTGTAATCAGCCGATATCTGGCGCGCAATTTCGCGGACGCGCTTCTGTACCTGCTCGGCCGCAATCACCGTGCGTAACTGCTGCGCGTTGGAGAGTTGCTGCAACTTAGTCTGGATTATACGAATGCCTGCTTCATCTTAATACCCAGGTGCCACCCCAAACGGGGTTATAAGATGCGTGTTTGGATACCTATCTGTATCTTGCGTCTATCTAAATCTTGGGCACTCTCGGCGAGTGCTCGTCAACGGAAGCTCGCGGATGATCAATCCTCTTTCCGCCCGCTCTCCGGCAATTAGTCGGGAAGGGACAGGGAAGCCTCGCATCCAGATAACTTCCGTGCCGCTTGCCACAACTGGCCACAGTTTTCGTTCGGCCCCGGTCACATGTTGCTCCTGAAGCAACTCCTTCACTTTCTTGGGGTTTTTTCTATGGGAAGGCCAAAAACGATCTCCGGGGCGCCAGTTTCGGACCGTTAACCCACTTCCGAGCAGTGCGGGATCCAAAAAATTAGCCTGTTCCTGGATTACAGATGTTGGCGCCGAAATCAATTCTGACTCGAAAAGCTTGCCAAGTTCCGGGACCTTCACCCGCCCAGGGATCCCAAGCTCGTATTCATACGAACCGGCTGTCGTTACGTGTGCCTGCATTCGGCTGAAGCGCAACATTCCTTGATCGCGGCGTGCCAGCCACCGGCCTGGAAGCATCGTCGCTGTTCCCGCATGAGACTGGAGTTTTGCGAGTTCGAGAATCTCTTCCACATGGGGAAATTCGAGTGCCACGCCCAAAGATTCGGCTGCCTCGCGCACGACACGCCGCCGCAACGCTAACGGCAAACGCGACAGTTTTGCCACATCCAACGCGCCGTACTCTTTGTTATCGTGCGATGGAGTTTGTACCCGAGGCTGCCATACCTGCGGTAGCAGCCGAAGTACTTCACCTTGCCAATATTGTTCTTCGGCGCGCGCGATTTCCGCCGTGTCCGAAAGCGTCTCTGTTACTGCGGAATTCACATTACGTTCGAGGCGGGGCAAAATGCCATGCCGGACTCGGTTGCGTGCGTGCCGCAGATCGCGATTGCTCTTGTCTTCCCGCCAGGCCTGACCCACGTGCCCGAGGTAATCCCGGATTTCAGCGCGCCGGGTCGCAAGCAACGGCCGGACAATGCAATGGAACACGCTTGATGGCTTGCCGACAGCGCGCTTTGGGAACTCCAGTTGAGGATAAATGCCAGCGAGTCCGCGGGTTCCCGCTCCCCGTGAGAGCTTCAACAAGACGGTCTCCGCCTGATCGTCCATTGTGTGTGCGGTCGCGATCCGGTTCAGCCTCTGCTTTTCGAACAAGCGTTGAAAATAGTGATAGCGCATGGCTCGCGCCCCAGCTTCAAGGCTGACTCGCTTCTCCCGGGCATATGCTGCAACGTCTCCACTTTCACAGAAAAACTCCAACCCGTGGACGCGGGAAAGTTGGCTGACGAAAGCTTCGTCATCGTCTGCTTCAGAGCCGCGCAGTTTGTGGTTAAAGTGAATTACGGAAAGAACCACTGCTAACTGCTCACGCAAGTCCAACAGAAGACGTAACAGCCCCACGGAGTCTGCCCCGCCCGAAACCGCAACACCCAGCCGGTCTCCTGGCTTTAAAAGGTCATGCCTTTGAACATAATCCAGAACAGATTGGGCCTGCTTCTCCACGCCACAATAGTACATCTCTTAAGTTACGAGACTAGAGCCTCCAGCGCGGTCTTGTTGCGGATCACGAGGGTCGAACCTTCCGGCCGAATCAATTCTTTTCTTTTTAAATGGCTCAACAAACGTGTAACTGTCTCGCGCGATGACCCAATCATTTGCGCCATCTCTTCATGGGTTAGGCTGGAGCGAACGCGCACCTCGTTGAGTGTAGGATCACGGCCGATGGTCCACGATAACAGGAGCCTGGCGAGTTTCCCTGTAGAGGAGCCCGCCAACACCAGTTCATGCATGTCGCGATAGGCAGTTTGAAATTCTTTGCTCAAAGCCTGGGCTGAGTGCA
>JBEEGK010000398.1:0-7237 GCA_041166845.1 Acidobacteriaceae bacterium | reverse complement strand
TACCCATCTTCGATCCGTAATTCGGAAGCCGCGCAGCGTGATCGAGTGAGTCTACCGGTCCCATCATGAATTGAATGTCGCGCTCCGGATCAATGTGGTTCAAAACCTTTAACGTGATCTCTCCGATGTCTTGCACGTTCACATCCTCGTCCACAACGATAATGCATTTTGTGAACATCGCTTGCCCCAGCGACCAGACGGCGTTCATAACCTTGCGGGCCTGGCCGGGATAAGACTTCCTGATAGAAACGATCATGAGGTTATGGAACACGCCTTCGACGGGAAGGTTGATGTCCACAATTTCCGGGATGGTGAGTTTCATCAAGGGCAGAAAAATGCGCTCGACGGCTTTTCCCATCCACGCATCCTCCATCGGAGGCTTCCCGACGATGGTCGTGGAATAAATCGGGTTCTTTCGGTGCGTGATGCAGCTCAAGTGGAATACCGGATACAGATCAGCCAGTGAGTAAAATCCGGTGTGATCGCCGAAGGGGCCTTCGCTGCGGAGCTCGTCCAGATGCACGTGACCTTCGAGAACGATTTCGGAATTCGTGGGGACCTCCAGCTCCACTGTTTCGCACTTCACCAGTTCAACTGGCTTCTGGCGCAGGAAGCCTGCGATTAAATATTCCTCAACGTCAGGAGGCGCAGGGACGATCGCCGAGAAGGTCAGCGCCGGGTCAGTACCGATCGCGACGGCGACCTCCATTTTGCCCGACGGGCGGTCGCCTTCGATCTGGATCGAGCCCCCCGAAGAGCGTGCCATGACGTCAACGGCGGCGCTGCGCTTGGACTGCTCAGATGCACTTGCCGCTTCGGCCCGCATTCGCTCCCGATAATGTTCCGCGCCGACTTTCTGGCGCTGCCAATGCATTCCTGTAGTGCGCTCGTCGTAGATCTGCATACGATACATGCCGACATTTCGTTTGCCAGTCTTTGGATCGCGCGTCACGACACATGGGAGGGTGATGAAACGGCCGGCGTCCTGCGGCCAGCACTGAAGAATTGGAAACTGGCTGAGTGAAATGTTTTCTCTTTGAATGACTTCTTTGCAAGGACCGGTGGAAACAGTTTTCGGAAAGAACTTTCCCATCTCCGCCAACATGGGCAGCATTTTCACTTTTTCGAGGAAACCCTGGGGAGATTTGACGTCCATGAAGTGGCGGATGCGATCGGCTACTTCATCGAGCGCATCCACTTCGAGCGCAAGGTTCATACGCCTTGCCGAACCGAACTGGTTGATCAGCACCTTTGCGTCTGGTAGACCCTTGATGTTTTCGAACAACAGCGCGGGGCCGCCTGGGGTGCCCTTGCGATCACGACTCTTCGAAACGCGATCGGTGATTTCCGCAATTTCCAAAATTGGATCCACCTCAGCACGGACGTGTTTCAGCTCTCCGGCGCGGTCCAGAGCTTGGATCCACTCACGCAAATCGTCGTAAGCCAAGGCGTCCTCTTTCGTGGGCAGCGATTTCGCTCGAAAAGAAATTATATAGATTCGGGGCTCGCATGCCGGACTGCGCGTGCGCCCTGCCAAAACCCCTCAACAGCGTTTCATCGCTACTTCTTCGCGAAAGGATAACGGTATGTCACAAGTTTTCACTTGTCTTGACAAAAAGTGCGGATCCGGCCTTCTGGCTCCTCCCAACGAGTTGGACGAGATTCTTGCCACGTTTGGCGATCACAGCGAATATCTTCGTCCGGATGGAACACTCGATCCAAAATGGCAATCAGAGTTCCTAGCGACCACAACGTCACCATTCCCAATGCTTCTGGCGTGGGACCGCACCAAATACATCAGTCACTCACGTGCCACAGATTACTGAGGGAAGTGTTCGCCGCTATTTTCCTCACAATTCAAGAGCAGGGTCTTCAGGCAACGGTTCATAGTTTCGGCGGATGCTTCGCATTTCGCCAACAACGTACAGGGAGCAGGCCATCGGCGCACAGCTGGGGCATCGCGATTGACCTGAATTCAGAGACGAATCAACAAGGAACAAAAGGCAGCATGGACGCCAACCTGGTCGCGGTTTTTCAGAGCGCCGGATTTACCTGGGGCGGGGATTGGGAGGGAAAGACAAGAGATCCGGTGCATTTCCAATTCTGTACCGGATATTGAATTTCCAGTCATTCTCTTACGGAAACTGTTTTACGCATGACAGACAAACATCCTGCGGCTTTCCTATATAGTTTTGAAAGGAAGGTGACAATGCAGCGACGCGTCGTAATTACGGGAATGGGATCGGTCAGTCCCAACGGCATCGGAAATCAGACGTTCGCAGAAGCAATACTGCAGGGCCGCAGTGGAGTGCGGCGCATCTCGCGCTTTGACGCCTCCGAAGTACCGGTGCAGATTGCAGGCGAAGTCTCTGACTTCGACGAACTGGCATGGGTCGAAAAGCGCGAGCGCAAACATGTTTCGCGAGTTTTGCCACTGGCTCTCGCTGCATCCACCGAAGCCCTATCCACGGCAGGGGTTGATGCCGCTTCCCTTCCTCTCGCTGAAAAACGTCGCTTTGGCGTGATACTGGGCTCGGGTGGCGGTTCGCAGGAATTTACCGAAGAGCAATACCGACTGTTTTTTCAGCAGAAGTACAAGCAAATGAGTTTGTTCTGCGTACCCACGGGAGTCATGGGAACGCTTTCCAGCGAGTTGAGTGTGCGCTTTGGGTTGCGCGGCCCGAGTCATGTCATCACGACGGGATGCACTTCGTCCACGGATGCGTTTGCATATTCGATGCGACAGATTCAGTCCGGACGCCTCGACATGGTTTTGAGCGGAGGCGCCGACGCGCCCATCGCCCTCGGAATTGTTAAGGGATTCATTTTGATGAAGATTCTTACCGACAACTGGAACGAGAGCCCACAGCGGGGATCGCGCCCTTTTTCGGTGGACCGCGACGGCTTCGTTCTGGCAGAAGGTGCCTGGATGTTTGTGCTCGAAGAATACGAACACGCTCGCGCCCGAGGCGCAAAGATTTTTGCAGAGATTGCGGGTTATGGATCCACGTGCGAGGCGTTTCATCGCGTGCGTTTACAGGAATGTGGTGAAGAGCCTGCCCGGGCGATTGGATTGGCGATGAAGACCGCCGGAGTTAGTCCGACCGATGTTCAGTATGTAAATCTGCATGGAACCTCAACTCAGTTGAATGACAGAATTGAAACCCGGGCCCTGAAACTGGCATTGGGAGAACATGCGCGCGGAGTCCCAATGTCGGCGTTGAAGTCGCAGATCGGACATCCTCAGGGCGCGTGCGGCGCAGCCGGGGTGGCTGCGACGATTGTGGCGATGCAGAACAGCCAGATTCCCCCGACAATCAATTTGGAAAATCCGGATCCCGAGTGTGATCTTGATTACGTTCCGGACCAAGGCCGCAAGAAAGTTATTGAGCATGCGATCTGCAACTGCATCGCATTTGGCTCGAAGAATTCGGCGTTAGTGTTGAGGAATTGCGCGTAGGTCGGCGCCTACGAATTCAGCAGATGCAGGATCGTGCTCTCTATCTTCGGGTATGCGGCGGAATGAGGGTCAATCAGTTCGTAGTGGCCCGCTGCGGCGATTTCCAGCAGGTGAACGTCTTCTCCGCGAGCCTTCTTTGCCTGGACATAGTCGCGGCTCATCGTTGAAGGAACAACATCGTCTCCCGCACCGTGGATCAGCCATTGGGTGGCATTCACTTTGAGCTGCATGGGGTCCGCTTCGTGGTAATGCTCCGATACTTCTTTCGGAGTTCCTCCGAGAAATTCTCCTACCGCATTGTTGCTGAGATGCAGGTCCCAGGCTTGTTGCATGTCTGCAACTCCCGCCAGTGAAAGCACTCTCTGGACTGCCGGATCGTGACTGGCGAGGCAAAGAGCGAGTTGCCCTCCAGCGGAGTGTCCCATCACCAGCAGTTTCCCGGGATCGAGATTATATTTTTTTGCGATCTGGGGAAGGTAGCGGTACGAATTGCGAACGTCTTCGAAAGTGCCGGGCCATCCTCCGCCCTTGTTTCCTACGCGCCGATATTCCACGTTCCACGTGGCCAGGCCTTTCGTAGTCAGGGCCGCGCAGAGATGTCCCGCGTGGGCGAGATCGTACTTAGCGCGCCAGAAGCCGCCGTGGAAATTGATGACGACAGCAAAAGGCCCGGAGGATTTGGGAAGGCGGAGTTCGCCGAATTGATTGGAGTCTGGGCCGTAGGCAATACGCGCGTCCGCCGGCGGAGGAGGCTGGGTCAGAATGGATTCTGAAGACATTCGTAGGTTAATCGTGCTGCATCAGCTTCTTATAACCTTGCGCTCTACTGTTCTTTTAGTTTCAGCTTGGATTTGTTTTCGTCCAGAAATTCACGCAGTTTGTCGGCAACCTCTAGCAGGCGTCCCCACTGCTCATAGTAGAGGGTCACTGGAAAGCGCCCCAGTCCATAGACGCTCACGCCGCCTTTTTCGCTCACGCGAAACTCCAGGCTTCCAGTGCGCCGCTGACCTTGCTGCTCTAATTTTTCCAGACGGGCTTTTAATTCTTCATAGGTTGGCTCTGCCATCTTCTCACCTCAGTTATTTACGGATATTTGAATAATAGGGGCGGCGACAGGATCGCGTCGAGTGGCAGGGATGAATAAGTACGAAACTATGCAGGAATGAGAGGGTGGAAGGTTTCGGCTCTTGCTCTTAGCTAGAAGCTAGTAGCCGGAAGCCACGACCTTACGCAAAACGGCGATCTGAATTGCGTTTTGCTTTTTCACGTTCTTGTTGTTCTTCCAGAAGACGGTTTAGTTCGTCAATCAGTAGCATCAGCTTGCTTCCATCTCGTTCCTTGCTCACTGCGGCGCAAAGACGCTGCAGATTGGGATCGGAGAAGTCGAACATTTGGAAAACCTCCATTTCGCAACCGAAATAAACCCTGGGTGCGAACAGGAGTTGCGGGACACAAGAGCAATTCCATAAGGCCAGCAAAGATAAGCAAGTATCAGATTGAGTTGAAGTACTACTTTAATGCTGTGGGAAGTGGGTAACCGTTTGAGTAGAGAAGCAGATCCCTCGCCTTCGCTCGGAATGACACTTTACAGATGAGGCGACCGTGCTGATTGGAATGTCACGTTACGGGGAGGGCTCATCCGTCGCAGTCGTTTTCCATCGCTTCCTGACGCGCAGAAGTGTCGAGGCATAAAGCCGGAACCTGGGCAGGCTGGGGCTCAAAGTCTATGGACGCCTCATACTCGGCGAGCAACGCATTCATCTGGCTTAAGATTGCGCGCAGGTTTTCCGTGTTGGTTTCGGATTGTGCGCGCTCCCAGAGTTCCATCCAACCTTTGGGTTCCGTGATGAGCATGCAAAATTCTCCCTTACGGATTTATGGTAAATTGCCGAGTTCAGCTGCGCCATCGTGTGGGGCTGAAGGAGTTATCCGTTGTGCCCAAAGTGGGAATGAAGCTCGGTCTGAAGATCCATGCGGACTAACAATTGCGACTACTCGTTGACGTTGGATAGTTTATCCCACCCTTCGCCAAGAGCGAAAAATATGGGGCATCCGGGATTAAGGGCAAGTCCCCCGACTCCGCGCAGGCCTCAGATTATCTTCCAGACGAAATGGGCGATCAGGGCGAAAAGCAGCAGCATGAATCCGGAGATCCAGAGCAGGAAGTTAAGCGTTAACTTGGGAGAATTGATCTCTTTCTTGTCCATTGGTATTCCTCTCTGATTTTCCGCTGTGAAATTGTTTTCCTTCTGTTGGCTTGAGTCTACGCGCAACTCCTTTAAATTCGCTCCTGTGAGCAGGCGAATTTGTGGCATGAGACCTGCTGATATACAGGCGCGCTCCCCGCAAGGAGATAACTGTCTATGAGTTACTTTCGATTTTCTCGAGTTACCCTCGCGCTATTAGCAGTGCTCTGTTTTGGGGGCTACGCTCTGGCCAATTCAACCACGGTCAACATGACCTTTATCGGACCTGGCGGCAATAACGCCGGCGGCGTCTACACGTATCCTTACAACTTTTCCATTAACGGGGGCGCCTCTACTCCGTTGATTTGCGATTCCTTCGACAATGAAGTTGTCGGCGGCGAAACCTGGAAAGCCACCACCTCGGGCCTACTGGGCGGCCAGGGCTTGTTTGGGTCGAACCTCGCTAATTACAAAGCGGCAGCGTTGATCTATCAATCAATCCTGAATGGGACGACCAACGCTAATACCGGCAACTTCGCGCTCTGGGCACTGTTCTCGCAGAATGCAAAGAACAACCCGTTTTACACGGCTAGCGGAGCTCAGGCGGTTGATCAATGGGCCCTAGCTGGAGCTCTGAATTTACCGAACAGCGCGTTCCGTGGATTCGTACTTTACACTCCAGTCGCCGGCACCCAAAGTTGGGGAGGCACTCCTCAGGAATATATCGGCTATACACCGCCGGCAGCCGTTCCGGAGCCTGCCTCGCTGATGCTGCTTGGCACTGGTCTGGTGGGATTGGCGGGAACGAAGTTCTCTTCGGTCTTAAAACGTCTGCTCTAGAGAATTACGTCAAGAGGTTCCGGTCTTAACCGGTCGGGACCTCAACGTGCCGGTAATGAGATCGAACTTAAGGACAACCAGATGGGATGCTTCTGGATAGAGTGTCAGTGTGTGTGCTCGTCACCGGCCTTGCTTCTTAGCAAGCGCTAGATCCGCCAATTTTATGTAGTAATCCATGATTTCGGCTTTGTGGCCAAGACGCTCATCCAATGGAACGAGGCGTGGGCCCTCGTCTCTTGCCGCCTCCTCTGTGGGCGGAATTAGTTTTACCTTGGCTAATTTTTGTTTGTTTCGTTTCATATCGTGCTTCGAGACCCTCAAGTGGTGCGAACCATCATACTTCAGCCTGCTCTTTGTTTGACACACTGAAGACGTAGCACTTTCATTACCCCCAAGGGGGACGCATCCAAAGGCAAAAGCCCGGCGGTGGCAAGAAATCACGCTCAAAAGTGGAAAAGTCTTGCACCACAAGCTGGGTGCGATGATCTTGAATCGCAAATTTACGGGGAGAAAATAGCGTTTGAATTGGAGAGATGATTGCTGACGTAGCTAGGTGACCACAGCGATTTTCATCACGGAGTTCTCTACGATGGAAACTGCTGCCGCCTGGGCTGCAACAGTCTTGTTCGCGGGGGGCATTTTCTTGCTTTCAAACTACGTGGTCGAGCAAAAGCGCCTCACAACAGACCGGTACCAGCGCCCACCCGTACCGCGACGGATAGTGTCTCGTTCCAAAATTAGTGTCGGGACC
>JBEEGK010000397.1:0-6603 GCA_041166845.1 Acidobacteriaceae bacterium | reverse complement strand
CGTGGCGGACCTGGCGCGCAAGTTCGTGGACATGGGGTTCAAGCTGGTGGCTACTGCGGGCACAGCGGACATTCTTGAAAATGCCGAGATGACGGTCGAGCGTGTTTACAAGGTGAAAGAAGGACGTCCTAATGTGGTGGACCTCATCAAGGGCGAGCGCATTCACTTGATTGTGAATACTCCACAAGGAGTGGATCCCTTCTTCGATGAGAAGGCGATACGGCGCGCGGCGGTCACCGCCCGAATTCCTACTATCACCACGGTTGCAGCGGCCAGAGCTGCCGCCGAGGGCATCGCCGCTTTGCAGCGCGGCGAGATTCGTGTAAAAGCATTGCAGCATCTACACGCGGACCGCACCACTGTGAGACCATAATTCGCAGACGGGGCAGGTTCGCCGGTAAGTGTCGCGCAAACCTCGCGCAAATTTCAGATTCAGATTGAGTTTGGAGCGGAGTTCATGGCCACCATTTCGGATTTTATTAAGACGCACTATCGCCATTTCAATGCAGCAGCGCTCGTGGATGCTGCCGAAGGGTATAAAAAACTTCTTGCCGATGGCGGCCAGATGTTCGTTACGTTGGGCGGCGCCATGAGCACGGCTGAACTCGGAATTTCGCTAGCTGAAATGATTCGCCGAAATAAAGTCCACGGCATCTGCTGCACCGGAGCGAACCTGGAAGAAGACGTTTTTAACCTGGTCGCGAGAGATTTTTACGAGCGCGTTCCCCATTACCGCGATTTGACTCCTAAAGATGAAGCCGATCTTTTGGCGCGTCACATGAATCGCGTCACCGACACCTGCATTCCCGAGATGGAAGCGATGCGGCGCATCGAAAAAGTCGTACTCGAAGAATGGGTGGCAGCAGATAAAGCGGGGCAACGTTTCTTTCCCCATCAATTCATGTACAAGATTTTGCTTTCGGGGAAGTTGAAAGAGTCTTACCAGATTGATCCGAAGAATAGCTGGCTGCTGGCGGCCGCGGAAAAAAATCTTCCCATGTTTGTGCCCGGATGGGAGGATGCGACGCTGGGCAACATGTACGCCGGTCACTGCATTACCGGAGACGTTAAGAAAGTGCATACTGTCCGCACCGGTATCGAATACATGATGGAGTTGGCCGAGTGGTACACCTCAACCACGGCAGAGAAGCCGCTGGGCTTTTTTCAAATTGGAGGCGGAATCGCCGGTGATTTTCCCATTTGCGTCGTCCCCATGCTGCATCAGGATTTGCAACGCGAGCACGTTCCTCTCTGGGCATACTTTTGCCAGATCAGTGATTCCACTACTAGCTATGGTTCTTACTCCGGTGCCGTTCCGAACGAGAAAATTACCTGGGGCAAGCTTGGCGTGGACACTCCCAAATTCATCATCGAATCCGACGCCACCATTGTTGCACCTTTAGTGTTTGCATACGTTTTGGGATTGTGAGCTGCACCGCATAGGATAATTGATGCTTCTATCTGGAATTTTTCCGCCCATCACCACACCGTTTTACCCTGACGGCAAGGTCTATTTCAAAAAACTTGAGCACAATGTCGATCACTACTGCCGCACGCCCTCGGCTGGGATCGTCGTACTCGGGTCAACTGGTGAAACTGTTTTTCTGTCAGACGACGAGAAGCGCGAGGTTTTGAGAATTGGGCGCGAGGCAACCACGCCAAATAAAGTTTTGATTGCCGGCACCGGAAGTGAATCCGCACTCGAGACCCTTCACTTAACCGAATACGCTGCCGAACTTGGCTACGAAGTGGCGATGGTACGCACTCCGCATTACTACAAGGGGCAGATGCTCCCGGAAAATATTCTGGCGTTTTATCGGACGGTGGCAGATCAATCGTCACTACCCGTGATTATTTATAACTTTCCCCAAGGGACGGGATACGACATCCCTGCCGAAGTTGTTATTCAACTCGCGGAGCATCCTAACCTGGTTGGGATTAAAGAATCTGGCGGCGACGTGGAGAAAGTACGGCGCATGGTGGCAGGTACCCGGCATACAAAGCGAAGCGCGGAAGTGACTGAGACCTTCGATGCGGTCACTCCACGAATGCTGACAAAGGCCGCCAAGCCGGAAGAAGGTGGGGAACTGGTCTCGATTGGAGGAGTACAGCCGGCACCTAAGCCCTCATCGTCAGCGATATCCGTTGTAGGCAATCTCAAGACACGCAGGCGGGAAGTTGGATTTCAAGTGCTGGTGGGGGCGGCGCAAAAACTGGAGCCGTCGCTGCAAGCTGGTGCGGTGGGGGCCATTCTGGCTTTTGCGGATATTGCACCCACCGCCTGCTTTGAGATTTATGCTGCCTGGAAAGAAGGCGACCACAAACTTGCCGCGATCAAGCAAGGTCGTATTGCGAAGGCTGCGCAGCGTGTAGTCGGGGAACTGGGCGTTCCGGCGATTAAGTACGCTATGGATATTAATGGATACTACGGGGGGCCTGTAAGGCTGCCGTTGCTGCCGTTAACCGGAGAGGCGAAGTCCGAAGTAGAGGGTCTGTTGGCGGACATTCGCAATTAGAGAGTTTCAACGTGCGATTCCTCTAACCGATGTCCCGACCGCCCATTACCAACCTCACATCAGTCATCCTGACGTAGCGCAAGCCTTCGTAGTGAGTCTCGTGCACGCTCGAACCTTCGCGTCCTCAGGATGACAATAAAGGTAATTGCACCTTTCAATTCATTACTCTATATTAGAACGAACGTTCGAACTGGATGACATCTTCTCCAATTTCGCCGACTGTCCCATCGCGTCTGGCTGGTTTGTCAGCCTCGGACATCACCCCGTTTGATCGGCAGCTATCCAAGATACTGACTCACGCCATCGAGGTTTTTTGTGAGAAAGGATATGAAGGGGCTTCCATGCGCGACTTATCGCGCGCTAGCGGGATGTCGTTGGCGGGGCTCTACCACTACTTTGAATCCAAGGAAAAGCTGCTTTACCTCATCCAAAAACATACCTTCACTACGATCGTTGAGCGTTTGCGTCAGCGATTAAAAGGCGTGGGCAATCCCGAACAGGGTATTCGAGTCTTCATCCTCAATCATTTGGAATATTTCCTGGCGCACCAGAAGGCAATGAAGGTCCTATCGCACGAAGATGAGGCACTCACAAAAGATTATGCAGAGGAAATCGCGGCCATCAAACGGGAGTACTATCACACTTGTCTGTCCCTTTTGAAGGCGTACAAGAGCGAGAAGCAGTTGGATTTTTCACCTCGTATCGCAGTGCTGAGCCTTTTTGGAATGATGAACTGGATTTACACCTGGTACAACCCGCGCGTGGACGCGGACGCACACGGCCTGGCGCACGAGATGTCCCAATTGTTTCTATGTGGAATTGGCAGTAAACGAGGAAAGACGCACCTCTCCCCAAGACATTTAAGCGGAACGAAGAAGCCTTCCGCAAATAGTCGTAACTAGATTTGAGCTTAAGGAGCTTACACAATGGCAACCACGGTTCAGCCCACGACGCCAGACACGACCAAGACGTTAATTAACTACCGCACTGATAACGGTGTTGCGGTCATTGAGATGAATGATCCGCCGGCAAACACTTACACCTACGAGATGAACCTTCAGATGGATGCGGCGATCCTGAAGGCCCGCATGGACAACAACGTCTACGTGATTGTCGTGACGGGGGCGGGGAACAAATTCTTCTCTGCGGGCGCGAACATCAAAATGCTGGCGAGTGTTGACCCGACATTCAAGTATTACTTCTGCCTGCAAGCCAATGAGATGCTGCTTCGTTTTGAGCACACTCCGAAGCTTGTGATTGCCGCGATCAACGGACACTGCGTTGGCGGCGGCCTCGAGATTGCAATGGCGGCCGACATCCGAATCGCGCGCCAGGAGGCTGGCAAAATTGGATTACCAGAAGTAAATCTCGGCGTTCTCCCTGGTACTGGTGGAACGCAGCGTCTGTCTCGCATGGTGGGAAAGAGTAAGGCGATCGAGTTGATGGTAACGGGAAATACCTTTTCGTTCGAAGAGGCGAAGGAATTCGGGATTATCAACGACATCTTTGATCGCGATAACTTCATGGAAAACATCATGGAATACGCACGCCAGTTCTGTCCGCCAAATAAGGCTGCGAAGGCCGTGGGCCGAATCAAGCGGGCGGTGCAAACAGGCTGGGAAATTCCGATGGAATCAGCCCTGGCCGTGGAGCGTGAGAACCAGCAGATACTTTTCCAGAGCGAAGACGCAAAAGAGGGGCTGGCGGCGTACGTCGAGAAGCGTCCAGCGGAGTTCAAAGCCAAGTAATCGCCCTGAGCAAACATGGGAATTTTGCGAATGCTGGCACCTTCTAAAACGAAAATAGCGCCGGGCCGTCTGCTCATTGACGGTGCGTGGACTAATGGAGAGAAGAGTTTCGACACTGTCAATCCTGCTACGGGCGAGGTGTTGACGCAAATTGCCGAAGCTTCTTCCGCCGACGTTGACCGCGCGGTTTCTGCTGCCCGACGGGCATTTGACGACCGTAACGGGCCGTGGAGAAAGATGTCCGCCAGCGAACGCGGACGATTAATCTGGCAGCTGGCTGATTTGCTTGAGAAGAATATCGAGGAATTCGCCGAGCTTGAGACCCTCGATAACGGCAAACCGATTTTCGAGTCCCGCTATGTTGATATGCCGATGGTGATCGACGTCCTGCGTTATTTCGCAGGATGGGCGACGAAGATCCAAGGAGAAACCGTCAATACTGTCGAAACTGCTTTCACCTACACGCTGCGCGAGCCTGTTGGCGTGGTCGGACTCATCATTCCGTGGAATTTTCCCCTGCTGCTGGCATCGTGGAAACTTGGTCCCGCGCTAGCTTGCGGAAACACGATCGTCCTCAAGCCTGCCGAGCAGACTTCGCTATCCACGCTGCGATTTGGGGAATTAGCAATTGAAGCTGGATTGCCGGCCGGAGTATTGAACATCATCACCGGTGGTCCTACTGTCGGCAAGTCCATCGTTGCGCATCCTGGAATCGACAAGATTGCTTTCACTGGGTCTACGGCTGTGGGCAAAGAAATTATGCGCGGCGTTTCCGACACGCTGAAGCGCATCACGCTCGAACTGGGAGGCAAGTCCCCAAACATTGTTTTTGCGGATAGTGATATTGACAGTGCCGTGAAGGGCGCCATCAACGGAATCTTCTACGGCAAAGGTGAAGTCTGCAACGCTGGCTCGCGCCTTTTTGTGGAACGAAAAGTTCAAGATGAGTTCCTTGAAAAACTAGTGGCTCGCGCGAAGAAGCTGCAACCTGCGGATCCGCTGCATCCTAAGACACGGCTGGGGGCAGTCGTCAGCGAAGAGCAGATGCACACGGTGCTGGGATATATCGAAGCGGGAAAGAGCGAAGGTGCAAAGTTGATTGCTGGAGGCACGCGCGTTTCGGTGGACGGAGGTAAGGGATTTTTTATCGAACCCACTATCTTCGGAAATGTCAGCAATGAAATGAAGATTGCGCAAGAAGAGATTTTCGGTCCGGTACTGGCGACATTGAGCTTCGACGATGTTGATCAGGTTGTGGAGCTGGCAAACCGCAATCCCTACGGCCTCGCTGCTGCGGTGTGGACGAATGACATCAAGAAAGCGCATACCGTTTCGCGGCTGCTGAAAGCGGGAACAGTTTGGATCAACACCTATGGGCTCATGGACGCTGCCTTGCCATTCGGTGGCTACAAGAGCTCCGGCTTCGGACGTGAGCTGGGCGCGCACGCCATTGAACATTACACGGAAATGAAAACTGTTTGGTTGAACCTGTAGGAGTCCTATGCCAGGAAAAGTTGCAAAGATCGGAACGTTTAGCGATTGGGTGGGATTGTTCGATGACTGGCGCAAAGATATTGGCGTCAATCACGACGAAATCGCAAACTTTAAATTCGACACGCTCTTCGGGGCGATCGAGACGGATGAAATTCAGTTTGGTTCATTCAAGGGGCGGCGCAAATGGGAAAACCTTCGTCAGATTCCCACGCAGCAGATGCGCGACGCGTTGATGAATATGATCGTCTATCAAGGCGATACCGAGTTTGCCAGCGTGGAACAGCAGCGCCAGCTCTTCCGTAGCGCTCCCACTGATTGGGACCGCAGGGCGATCACGCGCGTCATGATTGAGGAAATGCGCCACGGCTGGCAGATGTGCGCCTTGCTGGTCGAGCATTTTGGATATTCCGGGAAGGTTGAAGCGCAGAAGATGCTCGAACGGCGCGCGTTCGATAACAAGCGCCTTCTTGGGGCGTTCAACGTAGATGTAGACAACTGGATGGATTTCTTTACCTATACCGATTTCGTTGATCGCGATGGAAAATTCCAGTTGCAGATGCTGAAGTATTCTGCCTTTGCTCCGCTCGGACGCTCGATGTCATACATGCTTCGCGAAGAAGCCTTTCATATGGGCACCGGCAACGATGGCCTCCGGAGAATCGTGCAGGCAGGAGTGATTCCGGGCTGGCTGATTCAGAAATATTTGAATAAGTGGATTTCCAGTTCCTACGATTTATTTGGTACCGATAATTCTTCGTCCGCACACTGGTCGTACGTCTGGGGAATTAAGGGACGCTATGACGAACCGCAGAACCCGGAGACCGCGAAGCTCGACGATTTAAACG
>JBEEGK010000396.1:0-7554 GCA_041166845.1 Acidobacteriaceae bacterium | reverse complement strand
GTCAGCTTTGGCGGCCTTGAGAAATAAATCGGAGGTGTCGGGAGATCTCGTGCGGCTTGAAAAAGCCTGCGGCGGACCGCGCAGCCTGGTTAAGCTTATTGGTGCCCCCATGCCAGTGTGAGACCATGTCCGACGCTATCGCCGGGCTTGAAAATGTGTGGTTCCGGCCTAGCTTCGCCACTTTAATGTCACAGGTCCCACCATTGGATGCTTCATTTCTTCCCCGCTCCGGCGCGATTCCAGATAAGCAGACTTCAACTGGAAATACCATTTCGCCGGGCGATCTGCGTCATCAATCAACATCAAGTGAGGATTATGTTTCAATCCTTCCGCTTGATCTTCCATGGTTTGGCGGTCCTGCTCGACGAATTTAGCGAAAACAAATTTCAGCAGCTCCGGTCCCAATGGAACCCAGCGAAAAATATTCCAGGCAGCGACCACATCAATGCGGCTGAGGTCGCGCGTGATGGGAGTGACCGTAGTCAGACTCGAAAACCAGTATTTACCCGCGCGAATGGTCTCCAAACGCAGGTTCGGTAGAACAAAATCTATCGTCGTGGTGATGGAATCGGCATCCGCGTAGAGGCGAAGCAACTTGTAGGGCGCGCTATTTGAGCTTGGAGTATGCGCACTCATGCGAAAGCCATTTTCAATCGGTTCGAAATTCTTCTGCTTCTCGTGGATGCTCTGGCGCGAGCGCCACCACCAGGCCTGATGTACGAACGGCCCGTGCGCGGGATCCATAAGACCAATGATGCCGTGGTCCACGCTGCAAGGCAGGTCGGCCGCTAGGCGCGCCACCTTATATTTCTCGCTGAAGGTAGGGATGCGCGGCACAGCCATGGAAGTCTCGACTGACTTTGTGAATCCTGCGCCGGCCGGTTTTGCATCTGGAATGAATACCCAGATAAAATCGTCCTGCTCCTGACATGGATAGCTGCCTGCGTAGATGCGGTCCACTTTGAGTTTTTGGTCGGCGGTCAATGAGGGAATCAGCTGGCACTGTCCGCTATGCGCGTCAAACTTCCAGCCGTGATAACTGCATTCCAACTCTTTACCGTCAAATCGTCCGCAGGAGAGCGGCATGCCGCGATGAGGACAGGCGTCGTGCAGAGCAAATGGACGGTCCTGCGAATCGCGGCCAATCACAAGCGGAGTTTCGAGCAGCGTGGTCTTGCGAAGACGCCTGCCGCTGATTTGCTCACAGGGCAGGGCACGATACCAGAATCCGAACATCATTACGGAGTCCGGTGTCTCGCTACGCTGGGAGCCCGTTGTCTCTTCGAATGCCGGCATCAAGTCGAGGGAAATCACGGCCAGCGTATCACAGTGAGTTTACGGTTTTGGAGGAGTGGGACGGAAACGGAAGCCGTCAGATATCCAGAACAAAGTGAGAAACGGAGGGCAGGAATCGCGCCGCCGCCAGCGGGCATACCACGCGATTCCTGCATGTGCCCATGCCTGAGCACAATCGTATTTACTGAAATCGTCTCTCTAAATCGCTGCCGCTCCCACTTCCTGGTTGCGGATGCGGATGACCTGATCAACCTTCGACAGAAAGATTTTCCCGTCGCCGATTTTTCCCGTGGAGGCTGTTTTGATGATCGCCTCGACGGTCGCGTCCACCATATCGTCCGGCAAGACAACTTCGATTTTCACTTTGGGCAGCAGATCAACGCTGTACTCTCTTCCGCGATAGACCTCGGTGTGTCCCTTCTGACGCCCGTGGCCGCGCACATCCGAAATTGTCATCCCCTGCACACCCAAGTCGGTGAGAACTTCTTTGATTGACTCGAATTTTGAGGGCTGAACGATTGCTTCAATTTTTGTCATTTTCGTGTCCTCTCAGGTTGCTAAATTGTAGTCCCGGCGAGGGCGGAAAACTTCCGCCCCTCGGGAACCGATTCAGCCACGCTATTTAGTAGCAACCCGCGGCACCGGTTGCATTGCGATGCTGGTTTTCATCTCGGCAACGGGAACGTGCTGCGACATGCCAGCGGGCGCTCCCAGTGCGGAGATTACATATTCTGGATAAGCGGAAATTCCGTGCTCGTGAAGGTCAATGCCGTAGAGCTCTCCTTCGTTCGAAACCCGCAGCAGACCAGTCGCGTTCACCGCATACATCACTGCCATAGCAACTGCGAAGGTCGCCACCGTTACTGTGGCGCTACCGATTGCCTGAGCCATTAATACTTGCGTTCCCCCGCCGTAAAAAAGTCCTTTCAGTGCGGTGGAGTTGTCGGGTCCTGTAGGGCCGCTGGCTCCGTATTTTCCGCAAGCAAAAAGGCCGAGCGAAATCGTTCCCCAAATGCCGCACATTCCATGCACGGGAACAGCGCCGATAGGATCATCAATGCGAAGCCATTCCAGCAGCTCGACGCCAAGCACTACGATCACGCCCGCTGCGCCGCCGAGCAAAATCGCACCCGTGGGAGTAACCCAGTAGCACGGACAAGTAATGGCAACCAAGCCGGCGAGAAATCCGTTAGTAGTGAAGCCGGCGTCCCATTTCTTGCTAGACATATAGGCCCAGAACATCGCGGTTAGTCCGGCAGCGCAGGCTGCCAGGGTAGTGTTGGCTGCAACGCGTCCTATGCCTTCAAAATCCATCGCCGATAAGGTACTGCCGGGATTGAAGCCGTACCATCCGAACCACAGAATGAGACCGCCGCTTACCGCGATGGTCAAATCGTGTGGAAGCATGGGAGCTCCACCGTCCCTCTTAAACTTGCGCCCCAGGCGGGGGCCAAGAACAATGGCGCCTGCAAGCGCGATGAATCCTCCAATGGTGTGAACAACGGTGGATCCGGCGAAGTCGTGAAAGCCTGTTCCCAACGCGGGGAAGAAGTGTCCATCGCTGCCCATAAGCGCCAGCCAGCCATCCGGACCCCAAGCCCAGTGGCCGACAATTGGATAGATGAAGCCCGAGACCGCCACGCTATAGAGAAGATCGCCGACGAACCCGGTTCGGCCGATCATTGCGCCCGAAGTGATGGTGGAGCAAGTATCCGCAAAGGCGAACTGAAACAGCCAGAACGCCAGGAAGGACACTCCGCTGGCTTCATAGGTTGCCGGAACATTTTGCAAAAAGAACCAGTGATATCCGATGAATCCGTTGCCGTGGCTGAACATAAACGCAAATCCGAATGCATAGAAAAGGATGCCGCAAAGGCATGTATCCACTACGCATTCCATTAAGACGTTTACGGTTTCGCGTGATCGGCAGAAGCCCGCCTCCAACATCGTGAAGCCGACTTGCATACCGAATACGAGGAAGGCAGCGATCAACGTCCAGGTTGTGTTGATGGGATTCACCACGTCCGCAGCTTTGACTTCGGGCGCAGTCTGCGCATAAACGTTGCTGAAGAAGACGCCGGAGATGACAAAGCCGATGAGCAGTACCAGGCCAACGCCCATGGCTTTGCCTGCGAAGACAAGTTTCGCGTACCGGCGCCATTCCGGCTCGCGCACCCGGACCGCCAGACGCGAAAACTTTTCTGATAATGACAGTCTCTTGCTCTGCTTCCCTGAAAACATAGGGCGTTGCTCCTTGTTTAGATTTTTCGAAAAGTGTTCAGTTTCCGACATCAGCATCTAAAATCTCCGCACTCTCACTTGGCTTCGCGAGTATCGAACATAAAAACTACTCCGGCGGTCATAGTGTTTTGTGAACTTACCGGAATACTATTTCCCTTCAGGAACGTGGGATGATCCGAACTATCGTGCCGGAATTCCAAGCGGCTCAGAATGTGGCTTGCGATCGTGCGTTCTAGTGTTCCGGTAACTTCGTTAAAGGTTTGCGGAGTGGCGGTGGTGAATCCGTAGCGATCGTCGTAGTATTCGTACCGTGCGGCAACGGTATATTTCGGAGTCGCCACATATTTCACGTAGCCCGCAACGCCCGTCCAATAGACAGGATTCGCGATCCCAGCAACGCGATCGCCGTGTCCGTAATCGTAATTCGCCATGAAAGACAGCTTGCTTGTCGGCGAATAAGTAACAACGGTGTCCCAGAGCTGACGCCAATTTGAATTGTTGTTGCTCAATTCCGGACCTGCCATATAATTTTGGACAAAGCCGAACCTTTTGTTCGGATTCCATCCCAGGCTCAGCCCGTAAGTCTTGCCGGTATTGTTTTCGACTACGTTGTTCCATCCGTTGACAACGAAGCCTGTCAGTGAATATTTGTCGTTGAAGGCATACTTGGCCCGCAACCCGTAGTGGAAATACGGAATGGCGTAGGAGAACAATAGTCCGCGGGAATAGTTCCAGTTGTCCTTGGTCTCAATCACCTCAGCACCATGTGGAGTGACGAACTTTCCCGCATCAATTTGAAGTCCCTTTCCCACCGGGGCGAGATAAGAAAAATACGCCTCCTTCAAATATTGGTCGAAGCCCAGGCCGGCGGGATCGCTTCCGTTCACGGCATTGATCGCCTGGCCGAAACCCAGAGCCACGTGATATCCAGTGCGGCTGGCGCTGGCGTCGGGAGCTTTATCCACGACGAGTTCAACCAGGTTTAAGGCAAACTGATTCGAGCCGGTATCGAAGCTGCGAAACCCATTGGTGCGCGATGCAGGCTGGTTCGAGTTGTAGTTGTAATAGAGGTCCACGAACCCGCTCAATGATGTCGGCCCGAGCAAACTCGCAATTGTTGGAGGGCCGGGAGGGGCAGTCGCTCCCGGCTGCGACACGAAACTTTGCGCTGGCGCCCCTGTGGTCGCCGCCGATGCAGAAGTCGGAGTCTCTTCCTTCTTGCCTGCAGCGATCTCAGCTTTCAGATCGGCTAACTGCTTTTCCAAATCTTCGACCCGGCGATTCAATCCAGCGGAAGTATGGCTGTCAGTGCTTTCAGTTTGTGTTTGTGCATTACAAATCAGCGGCGACGCGAACGACAGGCCCATGGCCAGGGCGGCATACAAAGAAAATCGTGACAAGTAGAGACTCTGCATAAGTAGAAACTCTCTTTTCCTGGAAACTAGCCGCTAAGCTCAACGCGTTGGGGTGTTGCGACAGTCACAGCAAGGTATGCGGTTTACGAAGAGTCGTCCAATTCATTGTTTTTCTGGCGTGCATTCAAAAAACTTTGAGAACTTAAATCTATCGAGCTCATAAGAGAAAATTTTGGGCGTTGAAAGCAATGACCCAGAAAGCGGGCTTTGCAGGGATGGCAAACGAAACTTGAATGAGAACGATTCGTTTTTCAATCAGTGAGGAAAATGCAATTTAAAGAATTCTGAATTTCAGCGTGCGTGTTACGAGTGTTGAACCAAGTCGCGAGCCGGAATTTTTTAATCAAAACGTTGCTCAGGCGACTCCAAAAAATGAGTTGCGGGATCGGCTTGTCCTGTTGCGCGGGCAATGAAATGCCGATCCCTCGCTCTGCTCGGGATCACACAGTTAGTGGAAGGTTCGGAACGGTCTTCAGCGCAGGCTCAGCTTGGAAATTTCGCGTACGCCGTTAATTCGGTGTATGGCTCAAGAACGGTTCATCGAACTTCAGGAGGGTACCCATCTTTCGGGGAATGGCCCGAGTTTATTCGGAGCACCGATCGTACCTTAACGAACGCTTCATCTGTTGGGGGCCAACTTGGGAAGGCAATGCAACGCCATCTTTATCAATAACTTACGCCGATTACCATAGTGGTTCAGTGCCCTTTTGTTCGTTGTACCTCCACCCCTCGCGAACTATAATTAACTCACTCTGGTATAGGTTCTCCCAAAAGGTTCCGGGTAGGCATTCAGCGGCGGCTGTGTATCCGCGCCAAGGAGTCTTGCGTACCCGGCTATGCGAAAGCACTGGCAGCTCTTTCTGACGGCTGTAACCGCGACCTCCTTCTATTGCTGCCCGCATCTTCATGCTCAAGCTGGATCGAGAGCTACTACCCAGATCATCACCACCCAGACCGACTCTGATGGACACAAGGTTTACGAGAGCGAAGTTGTCCAAGTGCCCACAAAGAGATCGCTCCAGCTGTCGCGTCCAAGGGCGCTGATGTTTTGGAGTGTCACTGACCACCGTTACAAGCCGGCGCCCTCCGCGAATATTCGTGCGGCACGTTCGGCTGCGGCCGAGGTAAACGAATTGCTGAGACGGGATTCGGCGGGAACCGCTTCCCCAGTCCAGGCGCTGAGTTACTCCCGCGGAGCCTCTTTCACACAGCAGCAGGTGGATGCCGCCATCGATCAGGCCGCGGCACGACACAATGTTGACGCCAGCCTAGTACGCGCGGTGATTAAGGTGGAATCGAATTTCAATCCGAACGCGGTTTCCCCCAAAGGCGCGATGGGATTGATGCAGTTGATGCCACAAACCGCGCGCCAGTTAAATGTCTCGAATCCGTTCGATCCGCAACAAAATGTGGACGCCGGGGTTCGTCATCTGAAGAGGCTAATGGAAAGTTATGGAGGCGACGTCCGGCTGACGCTCGCTGCCTACAATGCTGGCGCGGGAGCTGTGTCCCGTAGCGCCGGAGTGCCGCACTTCGCTGAAACTCAAAATTATGTTAAGCGAATCAGCGAGTTGTACTACGGCGGCAACGTCCCTCGCGGACGCGCGACCGCCAGTCCTTTTCGAGAGCCCGTTCGCTTGCAGCGCGACGCCCGAGGGGTTCTCTACATCAGCAACACCGATTGACCCCCCGCATCTTAATATAGGCATGCAGTCTTTACGCGTGCTTACAAACCCCCAAGGTTACGGACCGGACAATTGAAGAGTTGTCACCGAAGACGTGGCAGAATTCAGATCGGAGTGCGGAGCATTGTTCTGCTTTCGCTTCTCTCCCTGGCTTTGCCTCTGGGCGCGCGCAGCCACAAGCCTGACAGCTGGGCCCGGACACAGTTCGAAAATGCCGAGCACCTGCGAGATTCGCTGAATGAACGCCCTGCCGCGGACCGAACCCGCCATCGCTATCAGCAGGTAATCAACGCCTATCGCCGCGTCTACTACGGCGCGCCCACTTCTTCGAAAGCAGATCCCAGCGTAGTCGCCGTTGCGGAATTATTGCTAGAAATGGGGCGCCAATACGACGACGAGAAGCTGTTGCACTCCGCGATCAATCAGTACGAATTCCTGCGACGAGAATATCCCGGAAGTAAATACCGGTTCGATGCTTTGCTTACGATTGGCGAAATCCACGACGATCTCAACGAAACCACAAAGGCTCGCGAGGTGTTTCAGGAATTCCTGCGACGTTATCCGCGCAATGAATTAGCTAAAGACGCTCGCGCGGCTCTGGAAGCACAGCCCCCACAGCGCGCGGCTTCAAAAACTCAAGCTCCAGAATCCGCAGACTCTAAACAGCAGGGAGCGGACGATCAGCAAACGATCGAAGACTCGAGTGCAGACTCCGAGGATAACGGCACAGCAACTAAGTCTCCGGTTGCGGCAAACTCTCCGGGGAAGACGTCACACGTAACCGCTATCCGGCACTGGTCAACCCCCGATTACACGCGAGTCGCGATTGATCTCGACCGTGAAATCAACTTTGAATCGCAGCGCATCGAGCATCCCAATCGTATCTTCTTCGATCTTTTGAACGCTAAGCTCGATGC
>JBEEGK010000395.1:0-9894 GCA_041166845.1 Acidobacteriaceae bacterium | reverse complement strand
CTCGGCACTCGCGAAACAGCTCAGGGGCTTCCGCGGTAGCCGCTCCGTTGGCGCAATCCACCAGCACTTTCAAACCACTCAGATCGATGCGGACTCCATTGGCAAGCCATTCGATATACGCGGAGCGCAGAGCAGATTCGCCCGGTAAACTCGAGGCGCCCTTGCCTTCGGCATGGAGAACTTTGCCCGAATTCAACAACGCAAAAATCTCCTGCTCGATCGCGAGCTCATGGCTGTCCGGCAGCTTATAACCGTCGCCTGAAAAAACTTTGATCCCATTGTCGGTCCAAGGATTGTGAGACGCAGAAATAACGATTCCGGCCGCATGCTTCCGCGATCGCGCGAGATAGGCGACACCGGGAGTCGTGATGATGCCCGCGCTGTGTACTTCAATCCCCGTGGACGCCAGCCCCGACGAGACTTGATCAGCGATCCATCCGCTCGACTCGCGCGTGTCCTGCCCGATCACCACGCTGGGTTTGCTATTTTCCGCACAGGACTTGGCCAAGTCGTGACCGATGGCGCGGCCAATCAAATATGTGCTCTCGAGATTGAGTGGAAATTCGCCCGCGATTCCGCGAATTCCATCGGTACCAAAAAGTTGTCGGAGAGAAGAAGACGTCATTCGGGCCCCGTAATTTAATTTCCGTTTTCCAGAGAGGGATGTGTCATCGGAACTCTTTATCATATCCGATGGAGATGAACTTACTCGGCCGTTCTGGCTTTGAAGGTCAGATGAATCTGATTTGGGACGATCTGCACGACTTCAAGGTTGCCAGGCTGATGCACCTGACGGGACGTGAGATCAAAAGTGTGGTCGCCAGCTTTTATCCCGTCGAGTTCCAGCTCCGTGCGAACATCGCCGGGCTGCAACCGGCGCAGCAGGCCTTTTGGACCGCGAAACGTAACTTTGGCATGCAATACGTTTTCGGAACTAATCTCCAAATTTTGAGGAATGCTGTGAAACTCAATCGGTACTTCGATCGCTTTCTCAGTAACCGGATCTTGCGCCACGGCGAGCCACAAACCCGTGGCTAGGGCCAGCGAAATCAATTTCGTGCCGAGATTATGACGCACGCCCCGAAGCAAAGACTGAATGGTCATCGTTCCGCCTCCGCATCGGCACGTACTTCGGCGGCACGGGCGGATACAATTCGCGTGCCTACCGTGCTGTCATCAAGCATTTCGTTTTCAGTACTGATGGGCGTGGGCAATGTGGACTGCGGCACGTAGCGGCGCAACAGCCCTCCCATGCGCTGACGCAATTCCTCAATTGATAGATTGCGCTCGATTTGACCTGCGAGGGCAAGGCTTATACTGCCGGTTTCTTCGGAGACGACTACGGCTATTGCATCGGTTTCTTCCGTCACTCCGATGGCCGCGCGATGCCGCGTCCCCAACTGCGTGGAGAGCACTGGATTCATGGACAATGGCAGAAAACAGGCAGCGGCTGCGATTCGGTCGCGCCGCACGATCACGGCGCCGTCGTGCAGCGGGGCACTCGGCCGAAATATCGTCGCCAGCAGATCGTAAGAAAGATGTGCATCTAATGGTACGCCGCTTTCAACGTAGGTGCGCAGTCCTATCTCACGTTCAATAACTATCAGGGCACCGGTCTGGTTTTGCGAGAAGAGGTTGGCCGCGAGAACGATGTCATCGTACGCATCCACCACAGAAGCTGACGTGCGCCTGAGCGCGAGCCTGCGGCCCAGCCTTACCAATGCCTGGCGAATTTCGGGAGCAAAAACAACAATGAGCGCGAAGCCGGCGTACGGAAGAATCGAACTGACAAGCCAGTTCAGCGTGGCGAGTTCAGCAAAGTGCGAAAAATAAACGATGACCGCCAGTACCCCAACTCCCACCAGCATGAGAGCGGCGCGTGTTCCCTTGATGAGCGCAAGCAATTCGTAAATGATGAGCGCAACTAGCAGAATGTCCAAGACGGACAGCGCGGACACGTGCGGCAATGGAGACAAGAATCTCATCACTCCCGAACCCTTTCAAAGCGCGAGCTTGCGGAAGCAGCGACTGAACCCATTGTAATGCAGGATTTTAGTGCCGGAATCGGCGGGAAAACTATTCTGAGCTGGTGCTCTTTACGGTCGCCAACATCGTGCCCTTGGCAAGCGTTGCCCAGACTTCATCGCCAGGAATGACCTGCCGTGCATCTTTCAACAGCTTTCCCGCGGAGTCGAAGATCAACGCGTATCCGCGTTCGAGAATAGCCAGAGGCGAAAGCGCCGCGATCTGTCCTGACAATTGTTCGAGGCGCGATCTCTGTTGCAGTAAAGTCGAGCGAATGGCGGAGGTCATCGCACTGGTTCCAGTTGCTAATTCTCTCCGCATCCCGGAAAGTACCCGGCGCAGATCGTAGTGGCGGACCGTCGCCGATGCAGTCTCAAGTCGCCGCCGGTGCTGCTCAAGCATTTTGCCCTGTGCACGCTCCATCCGATATCCCAGGTCGTCGAGCTTTTGCTGGCGTTGATTGATCCCGTCCATCATGCGCGCGAAGGCGCCATGTTGCGCTGCTTCGGTTAGCGCCTGCCTGCCGATGAGAAGCCGGTAACGGATCGCACGCGCCAGTCGTGTGCGCAAGGATTGTGCCTGTTCATCAATCTCAGAGCGAGCTCGAATGACCAGCTCGGCCGCGGCCGAAGGCGTCGGAGCACGAAGGTCGGCCACAAAATCAATGATCGTGAAATCAGTCTCGTGGCCGATGGCAGATATCACCGCGATCTCGGACGCGGCAACCGCGCGCGCCAACCCTTCGTTATTGAATGCCGCGAGATCTTCCGCCGAGCCTCCGCCACGCGCCACTACGATCACGTCCACGAGGCTGCCGCGGTTGAAATGACGGAGGCCCGCCGCAACTTCCAGCGCGGCAGCTTCTCCTTGCACTTGTGCGGGGAAAATCAGAATGTTGGCGGTAAAGTGGCGGCGTTGCAGGACGTTTAAGATATCGCGGAGGGCCGCTGCCTTCGGCGAGGTTATGATTCCAATCCTGCGGGGTAAAGTTGGAATTGCCTTTTTTCTCGCCGCATCAAACAGACCTTCCGCTTCCAGCCTGGCTTTTAGTTGTTCGAATGCAATCTGTAGCGCGCCCGCGCCCTTTGGCTCCAGATATTCTGCGGAGAGCTGCAGCTGTCCACGATCTTCGTAGACAGTTACGCGCCCTCGCGCCACGATCTGCATCCCGTTCTCAGGACGAAATCGCAATAGCTTCGCCTGCGAGCGGAACATCACAACACTGAGCTGCGAACTTTCGTCTTTGAGTGTGAAGTACAAATGCCCAGAATCATGAGCTCGGAAATTCGAAATCTCGCCTTCCACCCAGGTGTCAAAGAACTCGCGCTCTATAGAAGTGCGGACGGCGGAAACCAAGTCACGGATTTTCCAAGTGCGGCGATCGGCGGGACGGAAACTGAATCCGAGTTGGTCGGTGGAGGCCATGGCAATGCAGCGTACCGTTTCTACGACGCGAGAATGCGCTCAATCTGCTGAAGGTGGTTCAAATCATGCCCAGCGAACATTCGCGTAATCTGCTCGATGGTCTCTTTTCCGCGTTCGGCATGCATTCCGTGATGCTGCCACTGTTCTGGAGTGAGCGAAGCAAGCATTGCAAGATTCGCGTCGCGCAGCACGCGAAATAGCTCCAGGGATTTCTGGGCATTGCGCTTCTCGTAGTGCCCGCTCGTTACCCATGTGTCCTGATCGAACGCTGGGATCGGCGTTCCGGGCGCACCCAGAATCATTCGCATGCGAAAGCCAGCGACGATTTCTGTGTCCGCCAGATGAGCCATGATCTCATTGACCGACCACTTGTCGGGGGCAGGGAGCTTAGTCAGTTGTTCTCTTGGCACGCCTTCGAGCAGTCGCTGGAGTTTTCCCGCAGTGACTGCCTGTACTTCGCGAGGCTTCTGACCTTCAACTTGGCTGGTGATTCGCTTTATATATTCCTGAGGAGTTTCTTTCATATATCCCTCGCCGAATTTCCCACCCATTATATTGAAACAGCATCGTTGAGCATGTACCCGCGTGCCAGCTTCTGAAAACTCTGCACTTGCTGATGTTGCCAAGCGTCGTCCTGATGGAGTTCCGCCGCCATAATTCGAGCTACTTGCGGCGCCATTTCTAGTGCCGCGCGCGCATTCAAAAAAAGAGCTCGCGTGCGGCGTGCAAGAACGTCTTCGACTGTGCGCGCCAGCTCCACTCGTGCTGCCCACAACGCCTCAGCGCCGCAATAGGGCAAAGCCGGATGCAGTGAAGCTCCCAGACTGGAGTCATTGCGAACTAAATCTTCCAGTAATTCGGCATCCGACCCATAGCGCGCGAATTTTCCCTGGCCCCCCAACTTCTGGCGAAAACCGTGGATCTTGAGACCGGAGGTGAGCGAAGGAACATATGGCAGGTTGGCGATTGCTGCCGCCTGATTAATGCAGTCTTCCGCCATGTGGCGATAGGTCGTCCACTTCCCTCCAGTGATCGTCTGGAGCCCCGACTTATCGGCGCGGATGGTGTGGTCGCGGGACAGGGTTGCTGTATTGCTCGCGACCTCGCCTTCCTCATTCACAAGGGGACGAATTCCAGCGAACACACTCAGCACATCGCGGCGTGTCGGAATCTTACAAAGATATCTACTCGCCGTTTCTAGAATGAAGTCCACTTCCTCCGGGAGGGCCTGCGGCACGGCGGCAATATCTTTTATAGGAGTGTCGGTAGTTCCTACCAGCGTATGCCCGTTCCATGGGATCGCAAACATGACGCGCCCGTCTTTCGTATGCGGAACCATAATGGCTGCGTCTCCGGGAAGAAACGAGCGATCGAATACCAGGTGGATACCCTGGCTTGGGCTGATCATCGAACTAACTTCAGGATCGGCCAGCCGTCGCACACTGTCGCAGTAAGGACCGGTCGCATTGATAACAATCTTTCCGACTATTTGAAAAGTTCGGCCGGATTCGATTTCGCGAACTTCGACGCCATTCACGAAACCTTCTTGATTTTTGACAAGTCCCCCGACTTCGCAGTAGTTCAGCAACACGGCCCCGTGCTCGGCGGCGGTCTGTACTAGATTGATCAGCAGGCGCGTGTCGTCAAACTGGCCGTCGTAATAAACGACGCCACCCCGAAGTCCATCCGGATTAACCGTGGGCAGCCGGCGCAACGTTTCGTCGCGCGACAAAAGTTGCGAATGCCCGAAACCGTACTTGCCTGCCAGCAGGTCATAAACCTTGAGGCCAAGACCATAAAACGGAGCCTCCCACCAGTCATAGCGAGGAACCACGAAGGCAAGATCGTTTACGAGATGCGGTGCGTTTTGACGGAGTATGCCACGTTCTCGCAAGGACTCCGTGACCAGGGAAATATTGCCCTGCCCAAGATAGCGGACGCCTCCATGGACCAGCTTGGTACTGCGACTCGAGGTGCCGCTGCCAAAATCACTGCGCTCAAGAAGAAGTGTCGAGTAACCTCGCGACGCCGCATCCACAGCGCAGCCTACGCCCGTGGCCCCGCCGCCGATAATAAGAATATCCCAGGGCGTCTTGCGACTCAGAGCTCGATCGAGCATCTCCTGCCGGATCATTCCTTGGCTTTCGTTTCCCAGGCTCTTGAGCGAAATAGCGCTTCATTCCAACGCTCTCGAAGGTTCGCTGCTTCCGAGCGCGCCATTCGTGGCTCAAATCGCTGCTCTTGGCGGGCCATTGAAGCAATCTCAGCTGCATCGCGCCAGTATTTCACCGCGATTCCGGCAAAATAGCCTGCGCCAAGTGCTGTTGTTTCGGTGACAATGGGACGCACGATGGGAATTCCTAAAATGTCTGCTTGAAATTGCATGAGCGCGTCATTGGCTGAGCCTCCGCCATCTACCCGCAATTCTGGGACGGGTGTGCCGGAATCTTTCCGGATTGCATCGAGCAGATCTGCCACCTGGTAAGCGATGCTCTCGAGCGCGGCACGTGCCAGGTGCCCGGCGCTGGTTCCTCTTGTTAGTCCGAAAATCGAGCCGCGTGCATACGGGTCCCAGTGTGGCGCTCCCAACCCCACGAATGCAGGGACAAAATAGACACCACCGTTATCCGGGACAGACTTCGCCAGAGTTTCAATCTCCGCCGATGTGCGAATAATTCCGAGACCATCGCGCAGCCACTGAACTACGGCTCCTCCCACGAAGACGCTGCCCTCCAGCGCATACTCGAGAGCATCTCCAATTTTCCAGGCCACGGTGGTTACCAGGCGATTCGAGGACGAGACCGCGACCGGTCCTGTGTTTTGCAATGCGAAGCAGCCTGTTCCGTAAGTATTTTTTGTAAGTCCAGGCGACGTGCAGCGTTGCCCGAACAACGACGCCTGCTGGTCTCCAGCGATCCCAGCAATGGCGATACCGCCCAGACCGAGCGTGGTGGTTACTTCACCGTGAATCTGGCTCGAGGCACCCACAACGGGCAGCATTGAAGCCGGGACGCGGAAAATTCTCAGAAGCTCGTCGTCCCAACGGCCACTGTGAATGTTAAACAGCATGGTGCGAGAGGCATTACTGACGTCCGTGACGTGCTTCTGGCCACCCGTCAGCTTCCAGATAAGCCAGCTGTCCACTGTGCCAAAGGCAAGTTTGCCGGCATCGGCCAGGGATCTCGCGCCCTGCACGTGATCAAGGACCCAGGTAATTTTGCTGGCTGAAAAATAGGAATCAATCAGCAGACCGGTACGTTGTTGGATCAGCGACTCATGTCCATCCGCTTTCAGTTGATCGCAGAAAGCGGCGGTACGACGGTCCTGCCACACAATGGCGTTGGAAACCGGCTTGCCCGTCTCGCGGTTCCACACGATCGTGGTCTCGCGTTGATTGGTAATTCCAAGCGCGGCGATATCGCGAGGACGCAATTCCGCGCGGCTCAAGGCTTCGATCGCGACGCTGATTTGCGAACTCCAGATCTCCTCTGGATCGTGTTCCACCCAGCCTGGCTGCGGGAAAATCTGCTCGAATTCACGCTGCGCTACAGCTTTTACGGCGCCCTCGTGATCGAACACGATAGCCCGCGAACTGGTCGTGCCCTGATCAAGTGCCAGGACGTATTGCAAGTGCGTGCTCCTTAGTGGCTTTGTTGGAATCGTGGGAGGAAGCGCCGGATGCCGAAATCATATACTGAGGCGCCAATCAATCCGCCAACGAGCGGCGCGACAACAGGCACCCACCACACCGCTCTTCCATCTGTTATGCCGTTATTGTGAAAGCCTGCCACCACCGTAAACAGGCGCGGACCCAAGTCGCGCGCGGGATTGATCGCATACCCGTGCATGCCTCCAAAGCTCATTCCTATTGCGACGACTACCAGCCCGATCATCAGTGGCGTCAGCGCGGGCCCGGGGGGCGCGTTGTATTCGTCCGTTATGGCAAAAATAAGAAACAGCAGCAAAGCTGTGCCAATCACCTGGTCTAGAAAACCTGCTTGAAGGACTTCTGGAAATGCGGGGAACGTCGTGAACACTCCTGCCGTGTGCATCAATTCCGGATCAACTTGGCGAAACGCAGGAAGATAATTTTTGTAAACCAGAGCCGCTGCCACAAACGCCCCCGCCGTTTGCGCCAATGAATACGGCAGCACTTTTCCCCAAGGGAAGCCACGAAACACCGCCAAGGTCAAAGTGACCGCAGGATTAAGGTGCGCGCCCGAGATTGATCCCGCCACATAAATTCCCATCGTCACGGCTAAGCCCCACGCCAGCGTGATGTTCGTGTAACCGCCGTGTATAACTTCCCCGGGCGTTGTGGAAGGGAACAACACGACCATCGCAACCACCCCAATGCCGAATGTGATCAGCACGAAGGTCCCAAGAAACTCGGCAAGCAGTTGCGCCAGGAGATTAGGTTTTTCAATCATAGATTACGAGACAGCCGTGGCATGAAAGCCGCCGAGTAGTGTAGCGCGCGCATCCGTCGGAACCAAAACTCTGTGCCATTACACTAACGTTCGAGTATCCTCGTACGTTCGACAAAACTTAAGACCGCCTAACTTTTCCTCGTGAGGAATGCCAACGTGAATCCGATTCGCAATATCGTCACTTTAACGCTCGTTGCAAGCGCGCTCTTCGTAGCGTCGAGCCGCGCCCAAGAGCCTTCGGCCAGTTCTTCTGCAAGCAATTCGCCTTCAGAGAAGCTCTTTCAGGAAATGCGCTGGAGAATGATCGGACCCTACAGAGGAGGGCGGACGCGTGCGGCTGCAGGTGTACCCACCCAGCCTAATGTCTTCTACATCGGTGTAGTCAATGGCGGCGTTTGGAAGTCCGAGGACTACGGCCGCACTTGGAATCCGATATTCGATCAGCAGCAAACACAATCCATCGGCTCAATTGCGATTGCTCCTTCCGATCCGGACATTATTTACGTCGGCAGTGGAGAGGGTTTGCATCGTCCTGACCTTTCGATAGGAGATGGAATTTATAAATCCACCGACGGCGGGAAAAATTGGACCCACCTAGGACTTCGCGAAGGCCAGCAGATTCCCGCACTCGCAATAGATCCTCGTGATTCGAAGCGCGTGTTCGCGGCCGTCCTAGGCCACCCTTACGGCCCGAACGAAGAGCGCGGACTTTTTCGCTCGACGGACGGAGGCCAGAGCTGGGAAAAAGTCTTATACAAAAATGAGAACACGGGCGCCTCGGATGTCGAAATTGATCCTTCCAATCCCAACACCGTGTACGCATCGCTGTGGGAAGCCCGCGAAGGCCCGTGGGAGGACAACAATGTATTCAACGGCACTGGCGGTGGACTATTCAAATCCACCGATGGCGGGACCACCTGGCACCCTTTGCAAAACGGCCTGCCGAAGAACGTTACGCAAATCAATCTCACCATCGCACCAAGCCATCCTAGCCGTCTGTACGCGGTAGTTGGTACGAATGAAAAAGGAGAGTATGGATCGAACAAAGGCCTAGGATTTTACCGCTCCGATGATGCAGGCGAAAACTGGTATACGGCGACCACCGATCCGCGCCCGGCGCTGCGCATCGGAGGCGGCGACCTCGCGATGCCGAAGGTAGATCCAAAAAATCCTGATATCGTATACAGCGCCAGCATCGTCACGGTGCGCTCCACCGATGGCGGGAAAACCTGGACTGGCATTCGCGGCGCTCCCGGCGGCGACGATTATCAGAATCTTTGGATCAATCCGCAGAATCCGAACATTATTTTGCTGGTGAGTGACCAGGGCGCGCTTGTTACCGTGAATGCAGGACAAACCTGGAGCTCCTGGTTTAACCAGCCGACCGCCCAGCTTTACCACGTCGCGGTCACGAACACTTTCCCTTACAAGGTTTGCGGCGGACAGCAGGAGAGCGGGTCAGTCTGCATCTCCAGCCGCGGAAACGATGGACGAATCAACTTTCGCGACTGGCATCCGGTGGGCGTAATTGAGTACGGATATGTCGCGCCCGATCCGAATGATCCCGACATTGTTTTCGGAGCTGGCAGAAATGAAGTTTCAAAGTTTCATTGGTCCACGGGTCAGGTAGAAAACGTAAGTCCTATTCCTGTGCGTGGAAAATATCGGGCGGACCGTACTGAGCCGATCGTTTTCTCGACGATTGATCCGCACACAATGTATTACGCTGCGAACTTTATCTTCAAAACCACGGATGCAGGCCAGTCATGGGAAACAATCAGTCCTGACCTCAGCCGCAAGCAGCCTGAAGTTCCAACCAGCGTGGGCCAACTTAAAAATTCGAAAGTTGAACAGCAACGAGGCGCGGTCTATGCTCTTGCGCCCTCATTTAAAAACATCAATACGATATGGGCAGGGACGGATGACGGCCTGATCTGGATCACTCGCGATGGCGGCAAAAAATGGGATGACATTACCCCCCCGCAGCTCACCGCGTGGAGCAAAGTAACCCAAA
>JBEEGK010000394.1:0-2917 GCA_041166845.1 Acidobacteriaceae bacterium | reverse complement strand
GAGATGACTTGTACCGGGTCCTGCGGGAAGAGGTCATCCCACTCTTCTATCAGCGCGACCGCGATGGCTTACCGCGCGGCTGGATCAAGCGCATGAAACGCACCATCAGAACTTTAGGCTGGCGTTTTAACGCCAACCGGATGGTGATGGATTACACCTTAAAGAGTTATATTCCCGCTGCGGGTGGGACCTCGAGCAACATGCGGTCCTCCGTCTAAAGAGGGGTCGCGAACGGGCCGGAGTCACGTACCGGCTGCAGATCCTGCACGACTCAGACGCCGACCTTTTGTTCGGATTTATCTCGCTCGTCGGCGGCGGAGTTTCCGTTCCCTGCTTTCGCTCTGACTGAGTCCACATTGGCCCCTTTTTTGTTCTGAGTCACTTGGTTGGCGAGGGCGACCGCTTGCGCTAGCGTCGTGGTGACCATATCAGAACATCCCGAGCCGATGCGTTCTTGCGCTTTTGCCACTCCGAATTCAAAATTCCATAAACCCACAACGATGATCAGGTCCGGGCGCAATTCCCGCAGTCGCCTGCACAAAGACCGGGCTTGCCCGACTGCGAATGGTGGGAGCGCCGACAAACAAACAACGCGGTCCCCGGGTGCAACCTGCTCCAACATTTCCGGGACCGTGCCGATTGCTATCGAGCGGGCGCGATGTCCGGCACGCCTGAGCAATTGCCCGAGCATGGTCGCCACGACTTCGTCCGCCTCGTCTCGGGTGGGAATGCAAAGAATGTTCATTCCCGCGGAACGCGAAACATTCATTTCGTCAGTAGGCGACTGTTCCTCCTCGCCAGAGAACCTCTCGTCTGTCGGGCGTTCTCCCAGCTCCTCAATCAGATCTTTCGTGCTTTGGATAATAAACTTCACCCGTCCGGGGTCGAGCGCTTCCATGTGACGGTCCTGCTCCGCGAGACTGAGAGCAGGAATCACGACGACGTCGTAGAAATTGCCGAGCGGCTTATCCCCGAGAAAAGAGTCCGCGATCTTGCGGACTTCGCGTTGATCCAATGCCAGCAGCCGCTGGTAGAAATGGGCTTCGGGCGCGAGTACAGGCTCATCCCCCAACAGCACTTCGAGAAAATTCAGATGTGGGACATAGCGCCCAATCAAAATCAAACACATTGTTAGCGGAGTGGAAAGGACAAGCCCAACCGGACCCCAGATCGTTGCCCAGAATATTGCCGCGACCAAAATCGCCAGAGAGGAAACGCCAGTATGGGCGCCATAGAGCCAGGGCTCGACGATATTGGCGACGGTCAGCTCCAGCACGAGAAAAAATGCAAACGTAATCACAACCTGGGTCCAACCCGGAGAGACGGCCAGCGCCATGGCCATTGGAAGCAACGCTCCAATGGGAGTGCCGATGTAAGGTATGAATCGCAACAGCCCGCTTAAAACTCCCCACAACACTGCATGGGGAACTCCAATGAGATAAAGACCTACTCCAAATATCAGTCCGTAACTCGCATTCACGACAAATTGCAGAAACAAATATCGGCTCAGGCGTTGGGCAGCATCGTCCATGGCCTCGGTTACTGTGTTGAGATGACCGCGCCCTGCAAGCCGAATCACACGATTGCGCAGATCTTCGCGCTTGATGAGCATGAAGAGCGTGAATACGACCACCATTCCGAGAACTTCCAACACTCCCGCGAGTGGACCGAGCATCGAGCGAAAATACTGCGGCGTCGAACTCGGCGGCTGAGCAACCTGGACAGGAATAGGCTGTGACGGGCTCTTCTTACCGCTTTGTTTGCTGGCGGCGTCTTGAGACGCGGTCGTCAGGTCGTCGCTGAGTTGAGTGACCGTGTCCGTGGCTCTCGTGAAACTGCCTTTGCGGGTTTGCACGGAACGGATTTTCGCCCGGATATTCGACCGGTAGGAGGGAAGCTGTGTGAGGACGTCGGTTACTTGCCCAGTGATATTCCAGCTCCCGGCTCCGACGCCTACCAGGCAGAGTATCAATACGATAAGAACTGCAGGCACTCGTTTGAAGTGCCATTTTTCGAGTTGGATAACAATCGGAGTCAGCAGGAAGGCGAAAACAACCGCCAGCGCCAGCGGCATCAGGATGGCGCGCCCAAGATAGAGCCCGCCAATGACCACAACCAAGGTGACCAGCGTCAGCAATTTAGAATTGCTGGTTGAACTCTCCACCGGGACCGACGCACGAACTCCGCCCATAGTGAATTCAGTCTACCCGCTTTCGGAGTTCTACTTCCTATTGCGTCTTATCCAAAACGACTAATTTCTGCCAGTTAGGCACTTTTATGGTGTCTGTTCTGCGCGCTCTTGATCAAATGCAGCTTCTGAGGAAGGTCTGAATCCAGAATGTTGACGTGAGCGTGGCGGCTTTCTTTTTTCATTTCAGGATGCATCATGAAGACGATTGCACTGCTCGGGCAGTTCAATCCGAAAATCCCCGCCAAGTCGCTATGTATGGACTGATGGAGGGTATAACACAGCATTAGTATGCCGCATTGTCCCATTTGTATTTCGAAGCGAATCTCCATTTCGCTGGTGCTGGACAGGACGACATACCCAGCCTTCTGCAAGATCGCCTCCCTATGGGCTAGCAGTTCTGCTTCAGCGCTCAATGAAAGGACCTGGTTCTTGCTCATTTGCTAAAACCTTCAGGCGGCCTAATCGTGCGCTAACAATGGAAAGCAGCACGGTATAACCCAACATTTTGTCTGCGGGCCTTCGGAAGTCAGTTCGAGACTTGCTGCGGCACACTCCTGCAGGCGTCGAAAATACTTGATCAGAACCACAGACCAAGAATCAGCGGTCTCAACCAGACCGCTGATATAGGATGAGCAAGAATTCCTCTGATGCGACAAACGATAGGGGCAACTGAACCCTTTAAGCGGCAAGAGGTGTACTTGGTACAGCCGGATCAGGAATAAGGCC
>JBEEGK010000393.1:0-5559 GCA_041166845.1 Acidobacteriaceae bacterium | reverse complement strand
GCTTCCGGTACTGCCCTCGAATCCTCCAGCGACATCAGTGGCGTGAATCCATCCGCTGCCGGTCTTCGAGTGTACGTTGCCTTTCACGTGATCAATCTCAACATCTCCCGAACCTGTGTCGGCGCGCACGGTTTCAGCCACATTCTTAATTTCAACGTTACCGGAGCCGGAGTCCGCTTCCACCGGGCCTTGGATCCCTTCAATCGTCAGATTTCCCGAACCGGAGTGAGAGTGCAACCGCGTTTCGACCGGAACAATAAGTTCGTAGCTGATGGAGATATTGCGCATCAGCTCGGAATCATCAACAGGTCCGATATGGATGTCATTGCCGCTTTGCTGGATGGGAGGATTAGCTTCCAAACGCTTGATCTTCTCTTCAGCGTTGCCACCGAACCATTCGCGCGCCTTGATTCGCCCAGTAATTTCAACACGGCTTGATGATCCAGTTCGAACCTGTACATTTCCGGAACCCGTGGCAACATCGAGAGTGACCGGTCCATTCACCTGCAAGCTACGCTGGAACGATCCCTCAGCATAGGCCACTGCCAAAGGATGCTGTAGACAGATCAATGCAAGTAACAAGAGGGAACAGCCTGCAACCTTTCTGACTCCTTCGTGGTTGAGATTTCCCATCCGGACAGCGGCAACTTTGGCGGACGTGGCTTTCATAAATCTCCTCGTTTCGAATCACGCGATGAAGGGAGCAATGGAGGCGGATCGCTACTCCCGTCTCCCGCTACTCCTTATTGCAGCACTACCTGGTCACTTTCCTTCAATCCGCTAAGAACTTCGGTCTTGGCGCCATTGGAGATTCCAATATTGACCGTAACCTTTCTCTTTCCTTCTTTCTGCTTCGGATCAGGTATTTCGACGGATGCTTTCTTGTCCTTGTCATAGAGGATCGCGCCTTCAGGAATCTGGAGTACATTCTTGTGCTCTTCCAGAATAATTTCGGCATTGGCCGTCATCTCTGCCTTCAGTTCTCCACCGGGATTATTGATAGACACCCGTACCTCAAATGTGGTGACGTTATCTTTCTCCACTCCCATGGGCGAGATCTTGGTGACGACTCCGTTGAAGGTTTTGTCTTTAAAAGACTCCACCTTTATGCGGGCCGGCTGTTTTAGATAAACGCGTCCGATGTCGCTCTCATCCACTTTGCCCTTGACGTAGACCTCCCTGGTATCGCCCAGAGTCATCACCAACGTGGCGGAAGAACCCAGTACCAGAATCGAGCTGACCGCGTCGCCCATTTCCACGTCCCGGGAAAGCACCACGCCGTCAATTGGGGATTGCACATCGGTGTAGCTGAGCTGCTCCTCGAGTTGCTGAAGATTCGCCCGGCTCTGCGCAATTTGCGCCTGGGATTGCGCGATCTTTGCCTGTAGCACAGTGATTTGCGCTTTAGCGACATTCTGTTTGTTGATGCCCATCTTGTAGCCTTTATCGGCATCTTCGAGAGCGGACTGCGATACCACACCGTCTTTCGCCATTTGCACAGCGCGCTCATAGTTGCTCTTCAGCATGGGGATATCGGGAGCTTCCGCATCCACCTTGGCGCGCTGCCAGTCGGCTTCGGAACTCTTCAAGTTCGCTTCCGCGGCCTGCAATGCCGCCCGCGATTGCGCCACTTGGGCCTCGATCTCCTGCTTGTCGAGTTGCGCGAGCAATTGTCCTTTTTTAACTCTGTCGCCGGCATCCACCAGAAGCTTCTTCACAATGCCGCTGGCCTTTGACTTGACTTCAACTTTAGTGATGGGCTCAACTTTGCCGGTCGCGACGACGCTCTTGGCCAAATCACCTTTTTCCACTTTGCCAAGCTTGGAAGGATCAATCTTGGTGCCGCCACGCGTGAACGCATAGAGCGCACCTGCAAAAACCAAAATAACTGCGACAACGATGCTGACGATGATGATGCGTTTGCGGCGCTTCTTCTGTTCGCTGATGCTACCGTTCACGTGTGCCTCCATTTATGACTGCAATATCAAGCCCGTGGTGTTTGTTACGAAAGTCGTTGTAGATTTGTTCCCCGCCAAGCGAATCAAAACAATTTGAAACTGTGAGTTAGACCCAGGTTCGGCGAAAACGAAAGCAATCTTGTTTATTTTCCTGATTGCGGAAGCGCCAACACGGACCCAGATATGCCGGGACCATCCGATAACTGCCATTCTACCGTGCGCGAACATTCACAGAAAACCTGGCCTACGCCCTTTGGAATGTTAAAATTACCAATCCATGATCGCCTTTGTGCTGCTGCGGGTTTTCCTGGTTTTACTCCTGGTCGCAGCCAATGCCTTCTTCGCCGCGGCCGAATTCGCTCTGGTGAGTCTGCGGGAAACGCGCATTCAGCAGCTCATACAGGCGCGCAGGCTGGGTGCGCGCGTCGTCCTGAAACTTCACCGTAATCTGGACGAAGTCGTTAACGGCGTTCAACTGGGCGTTACAATTGTCAGCCTGACCCTTGGTTGGATTGGCGAACCAATCGTTG
Source organism: Acidobacteriaceae bacterium (assembly GCA_041166845.1). Taxonomy (GTDB): domain Bacteria; phylum Acidobacteriota; class Terriglobia; order Terriglobales; family Acidobacteriaceae; genus JALYIM01. Next base: position 3,071 of record JBEEGK010000393.1, on the reverse strand, counting down.
TCCATATCGTCGAGAGCTTTCCGGCGTTGAACCGCATCCCCCACGCCGTTTACTACGCTCACGGGATTGCCATCGTGGTCGCCTTCGCCCTAATCACCTGTATGCACGTGATTCTGGGAGAGCTGGTGCCAAAGTCGCTGGCCCTCCAGCGCGCCGAGCAGGTAGCGTTGGCCGTGGCGGCGCCCATGGACGTTTTCCTAACTCTCTTCCGTCCACTGCTTTTTTTGATGAGCCGCGCCGCGGGTTCAGTGTTGCGCTTATTCGGATCCCGCAGAGTTCAAGAGGGACCGATCCATTCTCCCGATGAACTGAAGCTGATTGCTACAGCGAGTCGCCAGCTTGGACAAATTCCAGAATTTCAAGAAGAGATGATCCATCACGCTCTGGAGCTCGAAAACATCACGGTGCGCGAAGTGATGGTTCCACGTCCCAGCATATTTTCACTCCCGGGGGATTGCACGGTAGAGGCGGCCTTAGATCGGGTGGTCGAAGAACAGCATTCGCGCATCCCTGTGTATGATCCGCACAGCGGCCCGGAACACATTATCGGCATTCTCTACGCGAAAGATTTAATGCGCTGGATGAGGCTTCGGCAAACCGCGGGCGCTGCACCGATGCGCGCCAATCGTTTGGCAGCCCTCACCATCAGCCAGATCATGCACGATGTTTTGGTGGTGCCGGAAACCAAGGTGCTGACAGAACTGCTAAAAGAATTTAGAGAGAGAAAACGCCACTTGGCTGTGGTTGTGGACGAGTATGGTTCGACTGCGGGAGTCATTACCGTGGAAGACATCCTCGAACAACTTGTGGGAGAAATTGAAGACGAGTTCGACACTGCCCCACTTCAACAGCCCGGTCTTGAAGGCGATTCTTCACTTATGCTGGATGGTTCGGTGAGCATACGTGATCTCGAATCTCAGTACGACGTGCCGCTTCCGCGCGATGCAGGGTTCGAAACACTGGCAGGATTCGTACTCGCACGTTTGCAGAAAATTCCAGTAGTCGGGCAGGCCTTCGACTTCGAAGAACGCCACTTCACCGTCGCCGAGATGGAAGGAAACCGCATCTCCAAAGTCAAAATCCAAGCTTCGCATCCCGCTGTGCAAGCGGGAGACTAAAGTAAAGCATGCTGCGATATCTCAGCCTTCGCGTCTTATATACATTGCCGGTTTTGTGGCTGGTCGTTTCGCTGGTCTTTCTGCTCATTCATCTCGTTCCAGGCGATCCCATATTGCAGATGCTTGGTGAGGGCGCTCCCGCCACCGACGTGCAGGCAGCACGGCATGCTTACGGACTCGACGCTCCACTGGGATCGCAATATTTACATTATTGGAAAGGTGTGTTGCACGGTGATCTCGGTCCATCGCTGCGCTTCGATCAGCCTGTGAGCAAGCTTCTGGCACAACGTTATCCGTACACTCTGGAACTTACGATTGCAGCTCTCGTGGTTGCGATTCTGCTTTCGGTTCCTGCCGGGGTTCGCTCGGCACAGCGCCGCAATCGCTGGGACGACCGGCTACTAAGCGTGGTGAGCCTCTTCGGATTATCCTTCCCAAACTTCGCCCTCGGACCCATCCTGATTCTTTTTTTTGCCATCGGGCTGGGACTGCTCCCCGTCTCTGGCGCGGGCAGCATTGCCAACCTCGTGCTCCCCGCGATCACCATGGGAGGGGCGCTCGCCGCCATTCTCACAAGAATGGTGCGCACTTCTATGCTGGAAGAGTTGGGACAAGACTACGTTCGCACCGCCCGGGCCAAAGGCCTGCCTGAAAAAGTGGTGGTCTATCGCCACGCGCTGCGTAACGCCATGATTCCCATCATCACAGTATTGGGATTGCAATTCGGAGCGCTGCTGGCTGGCGCGATCGTCACCGAAACGATTTTCTCCTGGCCAGGCATTGGACGCCTTACCATCCAGGCCATCGGCAACCGCGACTACTATCTGGTGCAGGGCTGCGTTCTGGCGATCGGACTGACGTACGTAGCGGTAAATTTTCTGACCGACTTTTTCTATTCGGTGGCGAATCCCCGAATCAGACAATAGAAGAAACTAAGTATGGCTACTGCTGCGATTTCATTGCGACGTGTGGCCGGGCACAATCCGCTGGCAACCATAGGTTTGGTGCTGGTCGCAATGTTTGTGGTGTGTGCTTTATTCGCACCTTGGATTGCGCCACAGGATCCAGCTCAGATCGAGCTCTCAAACCGAATGGCGCCACCGTCGGCAGCACACCTCTGTGGCACGGACGAATTGGGACGCGATATTCTGTCGCGCCTGATTTTTGGTGCACGTATCTCCATGCTAGTCGGTGGCTGCGTTGTCGCGACGTCCCTTGGTGTCGGCCTCATCGTCGGGTCCGTCGCCGGCTATTATGGTGGCGGAATTGATAGGTTTGTGAACGTTGTGGTGATGAACGCTTTCCTGTCCTTTCCCGGAATTCTATTGGGGATCGCCTTCGTGGCCTTCAGAGGTCCGGGGATATTTAATTTAGTACTCGCCCTCTCACTTGGCGGCTGGGTAGGATATGCACGGCTGGTGCGCGCTCAGGTCCTAGGTGCGAAAGAACGTGAATTCGTGGAAGCGGCCAGGGCGTTGGGTGCAACAGATCTGCGAATCATCGTCCGTCACATCCTGCCCAATATCATTCAGCCAATTATTGTGCAGGCCGCGATCGGAATGGCGGGCGCCATCCTCGCCGAAGGTACCATGAGCTTTTTAGGGCTCGGAGTTCCTCCGCCAACAGCAAGCTGGGGATCAATGTTGAACGACGGTCGCGCCCATTTGTTCGACGCCCCCCACGTGGTAATTTTCCCGGCGGCGGCCGTCATGCTGGCAGTGCTGTCGTTCAATTTTATCGGGGACGCGCTGCGCGACGTGCTGGATCCGCGCTCGAGGCTGGAAGCAGGTCTCTAACTCAAACGAACTCCATCCCCTTGCAACTCTGTCATCCCGAAGCGCAGCAAAGCGAAAGCTTTGCGCAGTCGAGTGACCTGCTTTTATGAGCGATGGTTGAGGAAGAAAAGCAGGTCCCTCCACTCGTCGGTTGCTTCGCGTCGCGAAGCAACCGGGT
>JBEEGK010000392.1:0-6068 GCA_041166845.1 Acidobacteriaceae bacterium | reverse complement strand
TGAATATTCCCATGACCAAGGCTGAGGTTCTAGCCACTCTGCCGTCGCCGATGAACGCCTTCAAAATTGTGAATGCCACCGAAGCCGTCGGCGCCTTCGTTCAGGACCGCCATACGGGAATCATGGGCGAGTTCGGCAAGAAGCCTGACATGATACCGGTAACGCTCAACATTCACGGCGGACCAACTACCAAACATTTCCATTACGAAGTATTGAATAATCCGCGCCTCAGCCCGGTGGCAATGACAGCCACGGTTTTCAACGCGCTGAAGGGGATGAACGAATACGGCGAAGAGACGACTTACCGCATGAGCGGCGGCATTCAGATGGATGGGTATCCAAATGTCACCGTACAAAACGTCTTCGCATCCAACGACGGCGGACAACCTGCCGCAGTACTCGCCTCCATGGCGGTTGGCGAACGTTTCAGCAGGATGTACGACAATCCTTATAACGTTCCCGCAGTGCGGAGCGTGGAATTGGATTTCGACATTTCCCGCAATCGTCGCTGGGCACGGCTTGAAAGCGCCCGCACGGATGTGACGGAAGCTCGTCCCGGTTCTGACATCATGATTGAAGCGATGCTGCGACCCTATCGCGGAGAAGGCATTGTGCAGCATCTTCCCATCCATATACCGTCGTCCACGTCGCATGGCCCGCTTCGCATTCTGGTCAGTGACGGCGACACGCTGGATCGCTTGCGGAAAAGTTCGCCCGGAACCGCACGCAGGCTTGATCTGGCCACAACTATCGCGGTCTTGAACAAGCAGCACGTCAACAACAAGGTCTATGTTTCGTTGTTGGAAGAAGATCCGGAAGTCATCGTTGCCGACAAAGTTATGCCGTCGCTGCCGCTTTCCATCATGAACGTGATGGATGGAATGAGGGGGACGCAGGAAATGGCTGTGACCGGAGAATCGTCACTGAACGAAGTGTCTACATCCCCGCTGGATTACGTTGTTGCGGGTGCGCAAGTTTTGACGCTCAACATCAAGTAGTCTCCACCCGCAGTTTTTCTGGCCTCAACCACTCGCCACTTTGCCTTCTTGCCTGCCTGGAATCCCGTGATACCCTGAATTTTACACGTGCATAGAACTATGTCCTTGGCCACCCTGCAGCGCACGTCTTCTTTAGTTCTTTCTGCTCTGCTCCTACTTTGCGCGGGCTGTGTCTCATCCATATTCCTCTTTGCCGAAGGAACCAGAATTTGGGAACAATCCAAATTCGAAGATCTTTCCAAGGGCACATCCACCGGAGTTGCAATCAGCAGACGGGGAGGCATTGAACTTGCCCCATCTTTCAAGGCGTTAAGCACCACACCGGCCAGTTATATATGGGCGATTGCCGCGGACCGCGACGGAACTATGTATGCGGCCACCGGTGCGCCGGCGCGAATCTACCGCATTACTCCTGACGGACATTCGACTGCTATCTTTCAGCCGGCTGAGTTACAGGTGCAGTCGCTGGTTGTAGACAAACAGGGTGTAATTCTGGCCGCCACTAATCCTGACGGAAAGGTTTACCGCATCGAGCATACGAACAAGTCCACGGCGGAGATTTCTGAAACATCCACATCAATGTCCGGATGGGCGTCGTCTGTCTTTTTCGATCCGCACAGAAAATATATTTGGAAATTGGTGCTTGATAGCGCGGACAACATTTATGTCGCCACCGGCGACCGAGGTGAGATCTTTCGGGTCACTCCAAAGGGTGAACAGTCTCTCTTTTTCAAGAGTGACGAGGCACAGATTCGGACGATGGATTTCGATGCCAGCGGAAATCTGATTGCCGGCTCCAATGGTAGCGGATTGGTTTATCGAATTTCATCCAGCGGTGAAGGTTTTGTACTTTATAGCGCACCGAAAAAGGAAATTACCGCGCTGGCAGTGGACAAGGACGGCAATATCTACGCCGCTGGCGTCGGCGATAAACGTTCTGGTGGTTCAGCCAATCCGTCATCAAGTTCAATCGAGTCGCCCTCATCTTCCGGGTCCTCCAGTACTGCACAACCGCCCCCTGGAGCTGCGCTCACCAACCCTGCTGCAACATCGGCGCCCGCGATCAGTAACTTTTCTGGTTCCGGGGTAAGCGCTTCCGGCGGATCGGAAATTTACAAGATTTCGCCGGAGGGATCTCCCACGCGCCTGTGGGCTTCTCACGACGATATTGTTTATGCGCTTGCATTCGATCCCCAGGGACGTCTTCTCGCCGGCACAGGGAATCGCGGGCGCATTTTTGCCATTGCTGGTGAGGATGATTACACCGACCTTCTTAGAACGAGCGCAACTCAGGTAACCGCTTTCGCGAAAGCGCCTGCGGGAGGCCTGATCGCGGCTACCAGTAATCTCGGTAAAGTCTTCGTTATGGGCGTCAGCCAGGAATCAACTGGCTCTTATGAGAGCGATGTTTTCGATGCGCACATTTTTTCGAAATGGGGACGCGCCGAGGTTCGGAGCCAGGGCAATGTTGAACTCTTCATCCGCAGCGGGAATGTGGACAATCCCGATCGCAATTGGAGCCCGTGGAAGAAAGAAGATGCGCAAAAAGAAAATGAGGTGGTGGCACCGGCTGCGCGCTTCGTGCAATGGAAAGCCGTCCTGCATTCCGGCAATCCGCAGCCGCGCCTGAATCGTGTCACGCTGAATTATCTGCCCAAAAATGTTGCGCCCGACTTTGAGGATGTCACGGTGCAGGCCGGAGTCCGGTATCAGCCCGTCTCAAGATCGGTATTGAGCGACGCAGGCGGCGGGGCACAGCGTTCTGATAATCCGCCTCCCAGCACGCATGACCGCGACTCTATTGGAGTTAGATGGAGCGTGCACGACGACAATGACGACCAGATGGTCTATTCGGTTTATTATCGCGGCGACGGAGAGACTCGCTGGCAATTGTTGAAGTCTGACTTGACCGACAAGTTTTTTTCCTTCGACGCCGCGCTTCTACCGGACGGCGGCTACACCATCAAAGTCGTAGCGTCCGACGAACCTTCTCACCCTTCTCGGGAAGCACTGTCATCAGAGCGAGAGAGTGTTCGCTTCGAAGTGGATACTACTCCGCCAAGAATAGAAGACTTCAAGGCCGTGAAAGAAGGTCAGAGTGTCCACGTGACGTTCCGTGCGGCTGACACTTTTTCTCCTCTCAAGCGGGCTGAGTTTTCCGTGGACGCCGGAAGTTGGCAATTTGTCGAACCTACAGGCGGTCTCTCCGATTCTCGCAATGAGAGCTACGATTTTCGTGCAGCGATCGAAAATCAGATAGGCAGTCAGGCTGGTTCTCTGTCGTCGGACACCAGCCGCAACGCCGGAGACACAGAGCTCATTGTCGTTGTACGAGTGTACGACCGCTATGACAACATGGCCTCGGCGAAGGTCGTCGTGCACGGACGATGAATCATCCCCGCTTCGAGCGTATGACTTCGCTGCTGCTAGAATCCCCGCGTGGTCGCAATACTGAGAACTCTCGGCTGGATTGCATGCATTGTTTATTCGGCTGTGCCTTCCTTCTGGCAGCTCGTGCATCCCAGACCTGAATTCTGGCGATCACGTTCGCGCTCTCCTTATTTAATTCTGCTGCCGCTGTGGTTCGGAATGTGGATTGTGCTTGCGGTGATCACTTCCCGCTGGCGACACATTGTTCTCTATCACACCATTTGGACGTGGATCCCTGCTCTCGTTTTTTTTATTGTTGGGATCCTCTTGTATCGGGCATCGGGAAAGCAATTCAGCATTCGACAGCTGATCGGTATCCCTGAAATATCGGCCAGAAATGATGAGCAGTCCCTTGCAACGTCGGGTATTCGAAATCGAGTGCGTCATCCAATATATCTTGCTCATTTATGCGAGATGCTCGCGTGGAGTATCGGGACTGGCCTTGCTGTCTGTTATGGCTTGACTGCGTTCGCAGTGCTCACCGGGGCAATCATGATTCATCTGGAAGACGAAGAACTTGAAAAACGCTTTGGAGAGCAGTATCGCGATTATCGAAGGCGGGTGCCGACCATCCTGCCGCACTTCTGATCTCGGCGTGAATCTTGACTGCATCTGGTCAACGGACGTTCGCGCCTATAATCTGAAATCTGAATTACCCTATGCGTTTCGAACTCTTTATCGCGTCGCGGTATTTGCGCGCAAAACGCCGGCAGGCGTTCATCGGGATCATCACTGGCATTTCGATACTCGGAGTCGCCGCTGGAGTGGCCTCTCTCGTCATTGCGCTGGCGATTAATAACGGATTCCGCCAGGACCTACAAGACCGACTGCTGGGCTCCACCTCTCACATCAATCTAATGCGCGTGCAGAGCGATGGAATAAAAAATTGGCGTCCGTTGATGCTGCGGCTTTCCGCGGAGCCGCATGTTGTTGCAACCGCGCCTGCCGTTTACGAACAGGTTTTGATCTCTCGCGGACCGAGGGCGCGCGGCGCTGTGTTGAAGGGCATGATTCCGTCTTACGAACGTCGTGTCAGCGACTTGCTGAACAGTGTGAATGCAGGTTCTGCCGGCGCCCTGGACGAAGCTCCCGAAGACGAAAATTTGGACTCGACCCATTCAACCTCTTCTAAAGAACAGCAGGATCCCAAACAATCGCCTTCTTCTTTGGAAGGGGCACGAGATCGCGTCGCTGCCATGCCTCCAATAATCTTGGGCAAAGACATGGCCGAAAATCTCGAGGCCGAAATCGGATCAGTGGTGCTGGTTACCAGCCCGCAAGGAGAGCTAACGCCTTTCGGCATGGTGCCTAAATACAGCCGATTTCGCGTTGCAGGAATCTTTAATTCCGGATTCTTCGAATATGACACTTCGTGGGCGCTCACGCGCTTGTCGGACACGCAGAGGCTTTTCGGAATTGGGGACCAAATCGCGTCCATCGAATTCAAGTTGAACGACATTTACAAGGCCGACCAGATCAGCAAGCAATTGGAAAAAGATGCGGGTGCGGGCTTCATGGCTACCAACTGGATGGAGCAGAATAAAGCGCTCTTTCGCGCGTTGCGATTGGAACGGCTGGTGACATTCATAACCATCGGCCTTATCGTTTTCGTGGCGGCGTTGAATATTCTTATTTCGCTCACCATGATGGTCATGGAAAAAACGCGGGACATCGCAGTGCTGATGTCCATGGGCACGCGAAAATCGCAGGTCCGCCGCGTATTCATTGCGCAAGGAATGCTGATTGGTGTGATCGGGACGGCGATCGGATTGGTGCTCGGCTACACGCTTTCGTGGATCGGGGGCCACTACCATCTGCTTTCACTAGCGCCGGAGGTTTATTCAATTGACTACGTTCCCTTTGCTCCTCGATTGATGGACGGGCTTCTGGTCGCTGCGGTCGCAGTCGGAATTTCTTTGATTGCAACGGTGTATCCCTCGTGGTCGGCGGCGAAGATTCTTCCAGCGGAAGCGTTACGCTACGAGTGAGTGACATTCTGTGTCACTTTTATGCGATGGCGTCACTCAAGTTCGTCTCTCTGGCCTCCCACGCGCCTCGAAGGCCGCCATATTCCGCTCTGGGAGACATGGAATCCGAAGCCGAAGTTTATATCCCGAATGAAATCTTTCCTTTAGTAACCAGCCGTGAAGCGACTGCGTGATTTAATGTGGTTTTGGAACGAGGAGCACTCCACTTGCATCTAACTCAACAGGGAATGATCAGGGTCGAAGGCCTCAAGAAGGTTTTCCGATCTGGTGATGCGGATTTGGTGCTCTTTGAAAACTTATCGTTCCAGGTGGCGCAAGGAGAAATGCTCGCGATCGTAGGTGAATCGGGTGCTGGAAAGAGTACCTTGTTGCACATCGTCAGCGCGCTTGATAGCGCTTCTTCGGGTGACGTATACTGCGCCAACTTGCGACTGAGCACGCTATCGGAAGATGCTGCTGCCGACTTTCGGAATCGCGAAGTTGGCTTCGTATGGCAGTTCCACTACCTTCTGCCTGAATTCACCGCTCTGGAAAATGTGGCCATGCCTTTACTCCTAAGGGGAGCATCGGTGCAAAATGCTGAGAGCGAAGCGTCTGAGTGGCTCACCCAGGTGGGCTTGGCCGCACGAGCAAGCCACCGTTCAGGAGAACT
>JBEEGK010000391.1:0-6245 GCA_041166845.1 Acidobacteriaceae bacterium | reverse complement strand
AGGGTTTTCGTCGCCTCTTCGCGGAGACTGACGTGATCGCTGTTGGCGAGCCTCTAGTTCGAGCAATGGCCGGACTGCCTACGCGCGAGGGAGGATGCGGCGTCAGCACCGTGCGAGTTACCCCGCGAGCCACCACGCAACCGTGCGTTTATTGGCCGGGTTCCGGTGAGCCGCTTTCGAATTTGATCTCGGCGGGTTCTGACATTTTGAACTCCGCGCCCTTCGAGCAGGCTAGGACACTTCCGCAAGCATGCGAGCCGTGCGACTTTCGGGACTCATGTCATGGAGGTTGTGCTGGACGGCGGCGCCTGCAGGATGCATTGTTACAGCCAGATTATTACTGTCCCATTGTTCGTGGAGAGCGACCGAGGCTCGACGTACGAATGGCGGCCAATCGGGATCTGCCAAAACTGAAAAGCTCCTGCACTACGGTAGTGATTGCCAGAGCTGATCTGTGAGGGTAAATTGCAAGAACAAATAGGGGACTGTTTCTACAGTGAAGGGAGCAAGCTATGACGAATTCAACCCCGGCTCTAAACGTCACGCGAAGCGACACACCCCGAGACCTCAAAGAATCGTCCGCCCGAATCGGTCTGGCAATTGTTCGGCTGACAATCGGTGCGATGTTCGTCTGGGTCTTCTTTGAGAATCTGGGCAAAGGTCTCTACACCCCGGCGGGCTATACAGGACTGGTCAGCTACTACGTCAATGCCAGTCACGCGCCGGCGGCGTGGAAGGCTCTTCTGCAATTGGCGGTGAACCATGCTGCAATGGCGGCGCCGCTGCAAGCGGTGACAGAAATCTCAGTCGGAGTTCTGCTGGTCATCGGCCTGCTGACGCGTCCCGTCGCTTTTGTGGCCTTCGGATTTCTCGCCAGCCTGTGGATCACGGAGTTGGGCACCTCATGGATTTGGGAGCTGCTGGTTCCGGTGATGGCAGCGCTCGCGCTTTCAATCGGACGCGCTGGCCGAACCTGGGGCGTTGACGCATGGCTTGCGCAGCGCAACCCTGCTTCTCCGTGGTGGTGATTTGAATTCTGAGCGAATGCGAGTGTCGGCCATCATTCCGACGCGCAACGAAGCATCGGCGATTGCGCGTGTGTTGGCTGACATCCCTGCCGATACCGCAACCGAAGTCATTGTCGTGGATGGCGATTCAACTGACGGAACTCCCGGGATCGCTGCAAGGATGGGCGCTCGTGTTTTGTGCGAACCACGGCGTGGATATGGCCGCGCCTGCTTGACGGGATTAGCTAACGCGAGTTCGCCTGACATCGTTGTTTTCCTGGATGGTGACTACAGCGATCGTCCCGCGGAATTGTCGCTGCTGTTAGCTCCGATCATTGAGGGTCGGGCGGATATCACCATTGGCTCACGCCTCGCGGGGCGAAGAATCGCTGGGGCAATGCCATGGCATGCCGCATTGGGTAACCGTTTGGCAGCCAGTCTGATCGGCATGCTGTATGGATTGAAGATTACTGATCTCGGGCCGTTCCGGGCTGCGCGCGCCGACGTGTTGAAAGGTCTGGCGCTGGAAGAAACCACATATGGATGGGCTGTTGAAATGATCTTGAAGGGTGCGCTTAAAGGGTTCCGTATCGTGGAGGTGCCGGTCAGCTATCATCCGCGTATCGGAAAATCGAAAATCAGCGGGACAGTGAGAGGCACGATAGGAGCGGCGTGGTTCATCTTCAGCCTAATCGGACGATATTATTTTCGGCGGCCGGCTGGAGCGATACGGTCGGCTTAGAGTTTCAAAAAAATCTCCTATGCAATTCTCAAGTTCCACCTCATCGGAGCCAGCCAGCTCAGTGCTCGTAATTATGGCCAAAGCTCCACGACCGGGTAAGGTTAAGACCCGGCTGGCACAGACCTTTTCTCTTTCCGATGTGACTGATTTTTACCGCTGCCTTCTGCAAGACACAATGGCGCTGGCACTATCGGTCGCAACGACTGAGGTCGCAATTATGTGTCCTGCCACAGATGTGGACGATCTCGCCAGCATCGCGGGCGATTCGGTGCGAGTTGTGGCGCAAAAGGGTGAAGGGCTTGCTGCCGGACTTACTTCAGTGTTCTCGCAATTCACAGCAACAGGTTGCGAACGCATCATCGCTTTTAACAGCGACAGCCCGCACTTGCCAGCTTCCATTCTCCACAGCGCGTTCGATGCACTCGCGTTATGCGACGTGGTCATCGGACCCACCCACGATGGCGGCTACTATCTCGTCGGTGCGAAAGCATCCTACCCCGGCCTGTTCAGTGGCGACAGGATGGGGACCGCAACGGCGCTTGCGGCACTTACTGCACGTGCCCGCGATTTGAAACTCTCAGTTCATTTCACTGATATTTTTTACGACGTTGATGTCGCGACCGACTTGGGTCGGCTGGCCGCGGAGTTGCGGAAGGAACCGAGCAGAGCGCCGCGAACAGCGTCCTGGCTGGCCGCGCGAGGACGAGCACTCGATGAGCCACATTTGAGAATCGGTGCGCAGTGAAACTCGGCGCTTCCGGCAGGCTCTATGGCATCGGCGCAATCATCCTCGCCGCACTCGTGATCTCTGCGCGCAGCGGCATCGGCTCGCCGCCATTCTTAATTGGTTTAGCTGTCGCCAGCATCGCGTACTTCCTCGCCGTGCTTGAGTTTTTTCGGACGCCTCACTTTCCACGGCACGTCATTTTCATCTGCCTCGCGTTGGCCGCTCTGTGGCGGACTCCCTTCCTCATGATGCCGCCGGGCTCAGATGATGATATCCACCGATACCTATGGGATGGCCGCCTCCAACGGCACGGCTATAACCCATACACCGAGATTCCCGCAGATCCTGCAATGGGTTGGCTGCACACGCCTGAGACTCGAGGGATGAATCATCCCGAGCTACCGAGCCCCTATCCAGCCGGTGCGGAGCTTTTCTTCCGGGGCGTCACGTCGATTCACGAATCGGTCTTTGCCTTACGAATTGCATTTGTCGTCTGTGATTTCGCAATCGTCCTGTTGTTGTTGTTCGACATCTTGCGTCTCAGCGGCCAGGGAGAGCATTGGGTCCTTGCTTACGCCTGGCATCCACTGCTCGCCACCGGCGTTGCTGGCAGCGGCCACATTGATATTCTGGGAGTGGTTCTGCTGCTTGTGTCCGTCGCCGCACTTGGACGCCGCTGGCGGACGATCTCTGCCATCGCGTTTAGCCTGGCTGTGTCCGTGAAATTTCTTCCAATCGTGCTCGCACCGCTTTACTGGCGGCGCTTGCGCGGTCGCGACGGAGTCATGGCCGCACTTGTTTTTGCATTGCTGTACGTGCCATTTCTAAAAGATGGACATATTCCGGGCGGGTCTCTGGGCAAGTACGTGCACTCGTTCCGATTTAACAATCCCCTGTTCACGACGCTTGAAGGAGTCGCGAGTCCAGAGATAATCGCCGGTTTCGCCGTGATTGTCGGGCTGGTCATCGCCGGATGGCTGCGCAGTAAGCCGACACCGAACTACTCAGATCAATGGGCATGGCCGATGGCGGCCTCGCTCGCCTTTGCGCCCGTCATTTATCCGTGGTACCTGCTCTGGCTGATTCCATTTTTGCGCTCAACATCCACACTGCCGCTTATAGGTTGGACACTCAGTATTTTGCCAACTTATACCGTCTGGTATTTGCGATCGATCGGGCACGTGTGGATCATTCCCGACTGGGTCCTACTGCTGGAGTATGGGTCTGTCGCAATAACGGCAGCAATCGTGGCCCTTCGCCCTACAGCAAATATGAACACGCGGACTCGCCTAAACGAGTTGGTTCCGGCGAGCGACGATGGGCTTAAAAAGATGGGGGCAGATGACGATCATTTGCCTGCGCGATCGGAAGATTGAATTCGGGCTCTGCGATGGTACAACCATGCAGAACCCGTTTTATTGTTCGTTTATTGAGCGTTCACCCAGTCGTTTGACCCCGTCAACTTGACTGACACATCCGTAAAGAAGAGATGGAACGGGCTGCCGTCCGCTGTTCCGCGGTGTTCCTGTGAAACAAGAAGAGGACCAGCCTTCTTGTAGTCCGCCCACGTCGCGATGACAAGAGTTGGCTTCTTAGGTCCGCCACGGTGATAGGTGAACTCCTTGACGAGGTTGTCGGGACCAACGAATAGCGTCCAAGTATCGCCTGGCGTGTAGCCAACGTCCGAAGGATACTTCACAACAACCTGGCGGGCGGTTCCCTTCCCCAGGGGCAGCTTTTTCATCCCCATATCCTTCACGTCGGCAGCGGTGTCCCACACAACATGAAAAGGAAAGAGCAGCCAATACTGGTCGTTAACGAAGCCCGGGTCGATTTCCTCCTTCACGGCAGTGGGTTGGCTGCTGAGTTGCGAGCGAACGTATGTAACCTTCACCGGCTTGCCGTCCTTATCTTTCCCTTCGTAGGTGACACGGTCGGCCTTGGGCTCCCACGTCCAAGTTCGAGAGAGGTCAACCTTGCCAAATTGTGCATGCCACGTGTAGCGAATTCCCTCGATTTGACCAAACGAATCAAAACCATAGGTTTTGGCGATCTGCTCGGCAATTGGCGGACGCTCCTGCGCCCACGAAGCTGAAGCAAATACCAAACCGAGAGCCAAACCTATTTTTGTAAAACGACTCAGATTTGTCATGGAGTTTCTCCTCGGTGAGTTAAGCGGATGTCGTTTTGGATGATAGGCAAAACGCTCCGGATACACAAACTCGCACATGCCGCTACTATCTCTTTCTCGAGATAGAGATGGCTGGGCGTTCAGCTTTATAGCGTCCTTCCAACGGAGTGTGAGCATTTGAGATTCTGATACTCTCAAGGCCCCATGCTTCGTAAAGTGCTGCTTCTATTTACGATTTTTTTGAAAGCCGCGTTTTCCCAGGTGGCGTCCTCTCCACCTGCGCCGCCTGCTCCCGCGCAAGCGACGCCCGTGCATACAGAATCCGTGATAGTCACGGGAACATTCTTGCCGGTGCCGCTCTCGGAAAGTGATCGCTCAGTTGTTTCGTTCGACACACGCGAACAATCACTGTTGTTCAGCTACGGAATCGATTATCTTGAGTTAGATCCCAGCGTTGATCTGCAGCAGCGCGCGCCCGCAGGTGTGCAAGCCGACCTTACTATCCTGGGCTCCACATTTGCGGAAACCTTGGTCTTGCTGAACGGCTTGCGCCTGAATGATGCCCAAACTGCGCATCATGATCTCGACATTCCCGTTCCGCTCGAGGCAGTTTCCAGAATTGAAGTCCTGCATGGAACCGGATCTACAACGTACGGCGCCGATGCCACCGCGGGCGCCGTCAATTTTATTACCGCGCCCGTTCGTGCCACGGAACTCCGCGTTCGCCTTGGCGTGGGCAATTACGGATATAACCAGGAACATGTGCTCACCGCCTTCCTGATAAAGAATTGGTCTGAAACGATCGCGGCAGATCGTGATTTCTCGACTGGGTTTCGTCGCGATCGCGATTTTCGCAGCGGAGCAGCATCTTCAGAAACCAGGTTTCGGTCTCGCCTGGGGGAAACGGGCTTTCTGTTTGCGGGGAGCGATCGCCCTTTTGGTGCTGACCAGTTCTACGGAAACTTTCCCTCCTGGGAGCGCACGAAAAACTGGTATGCCTCGGTACAACAAGATCTCGGTCCGAAAACCACTGCCGCCTTTGCCTACCGCCGTCACAGCGATGAGTTCGTATTGATCCGCGACCATCCGGAAATCTACGAGAACAACCATATTGACGGAAGCTGGCAAGCGACGTTGCGTCGCCACGAATCGCTAGGAGATCACTCAACATTTTCTTATGGCGCCGAGGGACAAGGTGACGCGATCGAAAGCAACAATCTCGGTCAGCACGCTCGCAATCGCGAGGCAGTATATGCGAATTTCGATTTCCGTTACCTGCGTCGGTTTTCATTTTCACCTGGCGGGCGGGAGGAACTGTTCAGTGGCGGGAATCATGTGTTTACGCCGACAATCGCGGGAGGCTGGTGGCTGAAGCCTGCTTTCAAGCTGAGAGCCAGTTTGAGTCGCGGATTCCGCGCGCCAACTTATACCGATCTTTACTATTCCGATCCGACGACTGTCGGCAACGCCTTTCTAAAACCTGAGGCTAGCTGGGGCATCGAAGCCGGAGGTGATTGGAATCCCAGCGATCGAATTGCGGCAGGGGCCACTTACTTCCAGCGCCGCGATTCGAATGTGATTGATTATGTAAGATTCGCACCTGGCCAACGTTTCCAAGCTACTAACATACAGCGCTTA
>JBEEGK010000390.1:0-8365 GCA_041166845.1 Acidobacteriaceae bacterium | reverse complement strand
AAGGCCGCGGATGAATTCTCCCTGCGTAGTCACCAGAAAGCGGTGGCGGCAATCAAGGCTGGCAAGTTCGAGGAAGAAACGGTCCCGGTGCCAGTAAGTTTCTCTACTCCGAATGGCGCGAACAGTGGTGGTCGCAAGTCTTCCAGCGCGAAACTGAAGCGGCAGGAGACACTTTTCAAAGCAGATGATGGCCCTCGCGGCGATACTTCGCTGGAAGCCTTGCTCTCGCTCAAGCCAGCCTTCCATGTTAAAGGCACTGTGACGGCTGGAAATTCCTCGCAAATGTCTGACGGTGCCGCCGCAGCTATCGTCATGTCGGCCGAACGCGCGAAACAGCTCGGCATCAAACCTCTGGCCCGATATCTTTCATTCGCGACCGCTGGATACAAGCCCGAAGAGATGGGACTCGGCCCGGTCTTTGCGATTCCCAAGGCGCTGAAATTGGCCGGTCTGAAACTTTCGGACATTGACGTCATCGAGTTGAACGAAGCCTTCGCGGCGCAATCGCTAGCAGTTATCCACGAAGCAGGTCTCGATCCCGAGCGCGTGAATCCAAACGGGGGAGCGATCGCACTTGGACATCCACTTGGATGTACGGGAGCGAAGCTGACTGCAACAGTCATCCGGGAATTGAAGCGTCGCGACGGACGCTACGGCATGGTGACCATGTGTGTGGGCGGCGGGATGGGTGCCGCGGGGATATTTGAGAATTTGAATTGAGCCTCGTCGCACGTCGTCAGGATTTCCAGCTTCTTAAGGAGTTCGGCAATGGCAGCAACCGCAACAACTGATCCACACACCAGAATTTCGGGCGGTAGCTTTCTCATTGAAGACCGCAGCGCCAATGACATTTTTACTCCTGAAGATTTCACCGAGCAACATCTCCTCATCGGACAGACGGCTGAAGAATATGCGGTCAACGAAATCGTTCCCAACATAGAGAAGATGGAGCACAAGGATTTCTCCATCACGCGTGATCTGCTCAAGAAGGCCGGGGACTTGGGCCTGAGCAGCGTCGAGATCCCCGAAGCTTACGGCGGCCTTGAGATGGACAAAGTCACCGCCGCGGTGATCGCCGACCACATCGCAAAGTATGCCGGCTTCGCCACCACCTGGGGTGGACACACCGGCATAGGCACGTTGCCGCTGGTTTATTTCGGCACCGAAGAGCAGAAGAAGAAATATTTGCCTCGTCTAGGCGCCGGAGAAATTGTGGGAGCATATGCGTTGTCGGAAGCGTCCTCCGGTTCCGACGCGCTGAATTGTCGCGCGCGTGCTGAACTTTCCGCGGACGGCAAACACTATCTGCTGAACGGCGAAAAGATGTGGATTACCAACGCAGGCTTCGCCGATCTGTTCACGGTGTTTGCGAAAATCGGCGGTGAGAAGTTTACCGCCTTTCTGGTAGAGAAAACTTTCCCGGGAATTTCGATTGGTGCCGAAGAACATAAGATGGGCATCCGCGGATCTTCTACTTGCCCCATAATCCTTAATGATTGCCAGGTGCCGGTGGAAAATGTGCTTGGAGAAATTGGCAAAGGCCACGTAATCGCATTCAACATCCTCAACGTCGGCCGCTTCAAACTGGGAGCCATGTGCGTGGGCGGTGCCAGGGTCGCGCTGACGAACTCCATCGCCTACGCCAAGCAGCGAAAGGCTTTTAACAAGACAATCTCCGATTTCGGATTAGTACGCGAGAAACTCGCAAATATGGCGGTAGGAATTTTTACGGGCGAGTCCATGGTCTACCGCACCGTGGGAATGATGGATGCTGCGCTCTCCGAAATTGACAAGTCCAGCACGAACGCAGCGAAGGAAACCCGCAAAGCGATCGAGGAATACGCGGTCGAGTGCTCGATTATTAAAGTTTTTGGCTCGGAGATGGTGGATTATGCGGTGGATGAGAGCGTCCAGATTTATGGCGGATATGGTTTCGTGGAAGAGTATCCGGCCGAACGCGCGTATCGCGATGCCCGCATCAATCGCATCTTCGAAGGTACGAATGAAATTAACCGCCTGATCATCAGCGGCTTTCTGCTGAAGCGCGCCATGTCCGGACAATTGGCGCTCATGCCCGCGATAAAAAATCTGATGGATGAAGTCATGGCCGGCCCAAGCTCGGCGGAAGACATCGAAGGACCACTGGCGGAGGAACAAAAGCTAGTCGGAGCAGCCAAGAAAATTGGATTGTTTGCGGCGGGAGCGGCGACCCAGAAATATATGCAAACAATCCAAGACCAGCAGGAGGTCATGGGCGCGATTGCCGATATGGTGATCGAAATCTATGCCATGGAATCCGCCGTGCTACGCGCCGAAAAAATTGCCGCGCAGAGCGAGGCTGGAGCTACCTTGCCAATTGCCATGACGCGGGTTTATTTGTCGCAAGCCATGGAAAAAATCGAAGCCGCCGCGAAAAAAATAATTGCTGCTGTGGCGGAAGGCGACATGCTGAGAACGCAGTTGGCAATTGTGCGCCGGCTGGTAAAGCATGAGCCATTTAATACAATCGCACTCCGCCAGCAGATCGCGCAGAAGATTATCGAACGAGGGAAATATACTCTGGCCTAGCCGAAAGAACAGGAGATCGGCGTGAGGCCGTCCGCCCACTTGTCCCAAAGTACTGGGGAATTCACCCGAAAGTCCGCCGCCCCGCTTCCATCTCACGGAGTAAAGATGGTGACAACGAAACCGTGAGATGGAATTAAATGATCGTAAAATTCCTGCTTACTTCTTTTCTTTAATTTCCACCGACGCCCTGGTGTTCTCCCAAGACATATTCATTTTGCAACTGCTTCCGTTTTGATCGAAGGAAATGGTGAAATTCTCCATCATTGTTGGGGCCTTGGAGACGGTCATATCCGTGCGCGCCAACTCGTCACTCTCGTACTTGTAAGGGATGCCCCACTCACCTGTTTTCTTGTTGATGATGAGCGTCCACTTGTCTTCTTTTGGCACGGTGAAAATGGTGTAATTTCCTGCTGGCACGTCTTTACTTCCGACGACGAGGTTGGCGTCGGTTACAAAGGTCGTGGCTTCGTTTGCACCGGTACGCCATACTTGACCGTAAGGAACGAGTTCGCCGAATACCTTGCGCCCTTTAACGCGCGGACTCGAATAGTCAACGGTGACTGTTTTGCCGTCGTTGAACTTACATTGCGCCTGGGCCGCAGGGCTGGGCCGCTTGCTGGCGTCTTCCTGTGCCGATGCGATGCTAGCCGAAAAAGCGGCCACCAAAATTAGGCTAATGATGGCATGTCGTTTATTCATTTTCTCTCCTGAAATTCTTATTTGCCTTGCGATCATTATGCGCCACATCGGGCGCAGTAGACAATCTCGCGGCTTTCAATGTTGTGCAGACATACAATCAATCCATGCCTGCATTCGATGAAAAGCGTGAAGAACTAGAACACTACGAAACCATGTTGGGCATTCCTCGAGGACGATTGGCCGTGACCATGGACGTTATTACTGACGCGATGGCGCTGGTCGGCCAGCACGGCGTTTATTGCCACAGCCAGCGTTGGCCCGGCAAGCCGGTGATGGATATCCAGATGGTGATGAAGAATTTGACCGACGCTAAAGAATTAATTCAGAGCGTGATGGAAGAACTGAAGAAGGAGAGAGGGTAAACCTAGATACATAGATTCTTCGCTCCGCTCAGAATGACAGGGTTTAATGGGACTGGCTGGGCTTCCAACGCAACACGGGTTTCCTCGCGGCGGCGGTTTCGTCGAGCCGCGACACGCGGGTAGAATGCGGAGCCTGCAACACCATCTCCGGATCCTGCTCGACTTCTTCAGCAATCGCGCGCATCGCTTCGATAAACAAGTCCATTTCTTCCTTGGATTCGCTCTCTGTGGGTTCGATCATCAGCGCGCCGGGGACAATCAGCGGGAACGCCGTCGTATACGGATGGAACCCGTAATCAATTAGGCGCTTCGCGATGTCCATCGTCTTCACGCCTTTTTTCAGTTGCAGCTTGTCGCTGAAGACAACTTCATGCATCGTCGGGGTGGAGTATGGAAGGTCGTAAACGCCCTCCAGTCCTTTGCGAATGTAGTTCGCGTTCAGCACGGCGTCTTCCGTAGTTTGCCGCAATCCGTCTGGGCCATTCGCGAGAGTGTATGCGAGGGCGCGAACGAACATGCCAAAGTTTCCGTAAAAAGCCCGCACCCGTCCCACCGATTGCGGACGATCGTAATCGAACCCGAGCGTGCCGTCCGATTTAGTAACCACTATTGGAGTGGGAAGAAATGGGCGAAGGATTTTCTTGATCGCCACCGGGCCTGAGCCGGGCCCACCGCCACCGTGCGGAGTCGAAAAAGTCTTGTGTAAATTCAGGTGCATTACATCCACGCCAAAATCGCCCGGCCGCACCTTCCCAACCAGGGCGTTCATATTGGCACCGTCCATGTAGAGCAGCCCGCCCTTTGAGTGCATCAGGTCGGCAATCTTGTGGATCTCCTGCTCGAACACTCCCAGGGTATTTGGATTGGTGAGCATGAGCGCGGCAACTTGTTCGTTCATTTGCGCTGACAGTGCTGCCACATCCACCATGCCATTCGCATTCGATTTAAGGTTCTCGACCGCATAGCCCACCATCGCCGCTGTTGCTGGATTGGTGCCATGAGCTGAATCTGGAATCAGTATTTTCTTTCGAGGAGCGCCTTTCGACTCGTGATAGGCGCGGACCATCAGCAGCCCGGTAAGTTCTCCCTGCGCGCCTGCGGCCGGCTGAAGCGTGATGTCATCCATGCCGGTGATTTCGATCAGGCAATCACTGAGCGTTTTCATGATGCGCAGCGCACCCTGAGAAATTTTCTCTGGCTGGTAAGGATGCCCGTTGGCTAATCCTTCGAGCCGCGACACGACTTCATTCACCCGTGGGTTGTACTTCATGGTGCAAGAGCCAAGGGGATACATTCCCAGATCAATCGCGTAGTTCCAGGTAGAGAGCCGGGTGAAGTGGCGGATGATTTCGATCTCGCTCACTTCCGGCAATTGGCCTAAGTCTTTTCTCTCCGAAGAACCGAGAAGCTCGGCGGCATCCACGTCTGGCACGTCGAGCGGAGGAAGCCTCCACGCGCCTTTACCGGGCGACGACTTCTCGAAGATCAAGCCTTCGTTCTGGTTAACATGACGGGTGGCCTTCTGTGTCACATGCTTCATCGGCCTACCTCTTGCACGGCGGATTCTTCATCGGTCGTCCGCTGTGAACGCTCACTCTCCGCCACTAGTCCAACTGCGGTATCAATCGAGCTCCGGGTCGTCATTTCCGTGCAGCACCAAAGCGACGCATTGCGGAGCTCGGGGTAGAACTTCTTCAGGGGAAGTCCGCCGACGATTTTGTGTCCCAGCCCGCGGCTGTTGATCGCCTTCGGATCTTCCGTCGTCTGAATCACGAACTCGTTGAACCGCGGCGCGCCGGAAAAAAGAAGCTTGCCGTGCTTGCCGAAACTTTTGGCCGCGTATACCGTCTTCGCCAGATTCTGTTTAGCAAGTTCGCGCAGGCCGATCTTGCCATAGATTGTCATGAAGATGTTCACCATTAACGCCACTAAAGCCTGATTGGTGCAAATATTCGATGTAGCCTTCTCGCGCCGTATGTGTTGCTCGCGAGTTGCCAGTGTGAGAACGAAACCGCGCTTCCCATTGCGGTCTGTGGTTTGTCCAACCAGTCGTCCGGGCATCTGCCGGACAAATTGTTCGCGGGTTGCGATCACGCCACAATAGGGGCCCCCGAAGCCCAACGGAACTCCGAAAGATTGCGCCTCCATCGCGATGATGTCGGCTTCGCGAGGCGGCTCCACAATTCCGAGCGAAACCGCTTCGGCGATTGAAACTACCAGCTTCGCCCCGCGTTTGTGGACTACGTCTGCAATCGCCGCCACATCTTCAATCGTTCCGAAAAAATTTGGAGACTGAATTAAAACGCACGCCGTATCTTCTGTGATCGCCTTTTCCAGCGCACGAATATCAACGCGACCGGTATCTGCGAATCCGATGGTTGAGAGCGGCATGCCCTGATGGAATGCATAAGTCGCCAGCACTTCCCGATATTCGGGATGCACGCTGCGCGCGATCACTACCGAACGACGTCCGGTGAGACGGGCCGCCATCATTACCGCCTCAGCCGCTGCCGTGGAACCGTCATACATGGAGGCATTCGCCACCTCCATACCCGTCAGCTCGCAGATCATGGTTTGGAATTCGAAGATGGATTGCAACGTGCCTTGCGAAACTTCCGCCTGATAAGGCGTGTAGGCGGTGAGGAATTCTCCGCGCGATATCAGCGCATCAATAACTACGGGGCGATAGTGCGAGTACGCGCCTGCACCCAGAAAGCTCGCATAACCGTCGCCATTCTCACGCGATCTCTCGCGGAACCAATCCACGATTTCCGATTCCGCCATCTGGCGTGGAACTTTAAGATCTCGCTCCAGGCGATACTCGGCTGGGATGAACGCAAACAAGTCATCCACAGACCGCACACCGATGGCCTTCAACATGGACTCACGGTCAGCAGGCGACTTTGGCAAATAGCGCATAGAGGTTTATTAGATGTAATCAGCGGTCAGCTCGATTGCGAGGTATCTCAGCTTCCGCCTTCTTCAGCGACGAACTTTTCGTAATCCGCGGCAGACAGCAGCGAGCCAACTTCGGCGGGACTTTTCAACTTTACTTTGATCATCCAGGCGCCGTGCGCGTCTTTATTCACCTGCTCTGGGGCGGTTGCCAGCTCAGGATTCACTTCGACGACAGTGCCTGACGCGGGAGCATAGAGGTCGGATACGGCCTTGACAGACTCGACGCTACCGAAAGTCTTGCCCGCGGTGACCTCGGACCCAGCCTTGGGAAGCTCGACGAAGACGATGTCTCCGAGCGATTGCTGCGCGTAGGCGGTGATGCCGATGGTCGCAGTGTCGCCGTCAAGTTTGAGCCACTCGTGTTCCTTGGTGTATTTCCGGTCGGTTGGATAAGGCATTTTTATTTTTTCCCTCGCGCACCGCGTTTAACTGAATCTCGATTATTTCTTTTTCGGACGCCTATAAAAAGGTGTCGGCACGACGTTCGCCTTCACTCCTTGGCCGCGAATCTCAACCTTTAGTATGGATCCGACAGCTTCAAATTCGGGAGGAACATACGCCAGCGCAACATTCTTTTTCAGAAAGGGAGCGTAGGAACCGCTGGTGACGTAGCCGATTCTACGGTTCTCTTGATCTAGCACTGGATAATCATCACGGGCTATTCCGCGTTCAATCATTTCGAGTCCGACTAAAGTTCGGTTCAGCCCTGACTGCTTTGCGCTTTCTAAGGCGTCTCGTCCAATGAACTCCGGCTTTTCCATCTTGCAAAAGCGGTCAAGCCCAGCTTCCCAAACGTTGATGCTGTCTGAGATTTCGTGTCCGTAGAGGGGTAGCTTGGCCTCGAGGCGAAGGGTATTGCGCGAGCCCAGACCACAGGGTGTCACGCCGAATTCCTTTCCCGCCGCGAAGACTTCCTTCCACACGCGAGCACTCGTTACCTCATCCGATGGAATATACATTTCAAAACCATCCTCACCAGTGTAACCAGTGCGTGCGATCAGGATATTCTTCAGGCCGCATACTGTTCCGCGCGTGACCCAATAGAATCTAACGGCTGAGAGGTCAGCATCGGTTAATTTCTGGAGTAGGTCTGCGGCTCTTGGGCCTTGAATGGCGATTTGCGTGAAGTCGTCCGAAAGATGTTCAACAGCACAATCAAAATTGCGGGTGTTATTTTGCACCCAATTGAAGTCTTTTTCGCGGGTCCCGGCATTGATTACCAGCAGATATTCCTCTTCGCCAAGACGATGGACGATGACATCGTCCACGAACGTACCCTGTGGATACAGAAGGGCCGAATACTGCGCCTGCCCAATCGCAAGCCGGGAGGCATCATTCATGGAAATATGCTGCGCCGCCGCGAGTGCTCCCGAACCAGTCAGGCGAATATCGCCCATGTGGCTGACGTCGAAAATGCCGACTCCCGTCCGGACCGCGTTATGCTCGGCGATGATCCCGCCCGCCGACGGGTACTCGACAGGCATGTCCCAGCCATTAAAATCCACCATCTTAGCGCCCATTTCGCGATGGACTGAGTTCAACGCAGTTTTTCGAACGGTCGCAAGGACTTCAGCAGCGGGGAGAGACAAGAAAACCTCGGTTAGATAGCGAAAAACTGTTTGAACAGGAAACTAATCAGGCTATCACGCATTTTTTCGCCCGGTCAAACGTTACTAATGGAACCTTCGCGTGCGGTTATGCTCGCGATACAGTCGGGATATGACTACTCAGACCAAGACCCGCTGCCTACAGTGCGAATCCTACGAGTCGCGGTGCAA
>JBEEGK010000389.1:0-3575 GCA_041166845.1 Acidobacteriaceae bacterium | reverse complement strand
TAGACGTCAGCGCGCGCGTCCGCGAGACTGACGTCACGGAAGGAGCATCTCGGGTTTCGGTGCATCCCAAAGTGCGCGAGTGGATGGTTGCGCGCCAGCAAAAAATGGGAGCCGGAGGCGGAGTGGTGATGGAAGGCCGCGATATTGGGACAAAGGTTTTCCCCAATGCTGACGTCAAGATTTTTCTCGACGCTGACCCGGTCGTGCGTGAGCAGCGCCGCTCGCAGCAACATCAACTGCAAGGGCCGGCCGCCGAAGCCAAGGCTGCCGAATTGCGCGAGCGGGACCGTCGCGATCGCACCAGGGCTGCATCTCCTTTGGAGGCTGCGCAGGACGCCTTGATGGTGGATTCCAGCGGCCTTTCCGAAGATGAGGTTTTCCAGAAGATCATCGAAGTCGTGAAAACGAAACTCTGAGTATCCCAATCGCCTTCCCCGCAGTGCAAGTGTCTTCCCATTAGCGAACACATCTTCCGAAAACAAGTTTGCGCGTCACAGACGCTGCGACGTCCGCTCGTTATACCAGAGGCATTCCCTCGTTGGACGGACTCACCTCCATATCTTTGATCTTGGCGGGGTAGGTGAGCATGCCTTGTTTCTGGGTTTCTGATCTTCGCGTCTGCCTGCGAACGCTTTGCGTAAGGATTCCACGTTCCAAATGGCTGCCGGGTTCCGCAATTTGTCTTGCGTTGATGGCGTTTCCCGCAACAGCGCGGGCCCAGGATTCATCAACTGGGGTCATCCGCGGGCCTGTGTTTGACGTTAATGGGGGCACCATCGGTGGAGCCACGGTCGCGCTGGTTAACGCGGAAACTGGATTCCGTTACTCCTGCACAACCGATCGCGAAGGACGGTTCGTATTCGACCTTTTGCCTCCCGGCGAATATTCCGGACGCGCCACCGCTGAGCACATGTCGCCACAAATCACTCCAAAGTTGCGAGCGGATATCGGCGGCATCACTACCGTCGAGTTTCGTCTGCCGGTTGCCGGAGTGAGAGAAAACATTACAGTTTCCGGCGCGGCGAAGCTGGTCGAAACTCAACCGAGCGTGGTGTCTTCGTTGATTGACGAGAGCACGATCAACGGTGTCCCGCTAAATGGCCGCAGGTTTACAGACCTTGCGCTATTGACGCCGGGAGTGACTCAGGACCCTCGCGGCCTGACCTCGGGATCAAATGGTGACCTCGCGTTCGGCGGGATTCGCGGCTTTCAGTCGAGTTATCTAGTGGACGGTGGCGACAACAACAATGCTTTCTTCTCGCAGGCGACCGGAGGCTATCGCGCGCCCTACCAGTTCTCGAACGAAGTGGTGCAGGAGTTTCGCGTGTCCGCAAACATATACGGTCCTGAGCTAGGGCGCGCGGGAGGAGCCGTCGTAAATGTTGTTACAAAATCAGGCTCAAACCGAATCCACGGCAGTGATTTTTATTTCCTCCGCAATAGTACCTTCGATGCTCGCCACCCATTCCTAACCTTTAAGCCGCACGATCAGCAACAGCAATTCGGCTTTACACTGGGCGGACCAATCCGCCGCAACCGGGTATTTTTCTTCGCGGGCCTCGATCAGCACATCTTTCATCTCCCGTCTGTGGTCAGATTCGTAAATGGAGGCTCATCGGTCGTTCCCGCGCCCGCCACCGGACCAGTCACTCCGGGCGATTACGAATCGAGCGATCAGAGTTTGGTTTTTGCCGCTGCCGCGCAGCTTTCGCGGCAGGCAGGAGTGTATCCCGCGAACCTGATCGGGAATGCCGGATTTCTGAAGTTCGATTTCGCACTCTCGCCCCGGCACGTGCTGGCGCTGCGGTTGAATGAATCCCGCTATTGGGGAAGCAATAACGTGTTTCTTGATCCGGCCAGCCCGCTCACAACTTACGGCGCCAGCGATAACGGACAGGAATCCGTAGCGACTGAAACCGCCTCAGCATCGCTTACGAGCCAGCTCTCGTTTCATGTCACTAGTCACTTGCGAGCGCAATTTTCTCGCGATCTGCAGTGGTCTACCAGCAATTCGACGGAGCCTCTCACCAAAATTTCGGCAATCATTGATGGCTTCGGGCGCTCTTTGATTTTGCCGCGCGAGACCAGGGAGCATCGCTTCCACCTGGCCGAGACTTTCAGCTTTGAGGCGGGACGGAATTCCTGGAAATTCGGCGGAGATGCGCTGCTGACGTGGATTTACAACTTCTTCCCTTCCCGCTTTGGCGGCGAGTACATTTTCAATCCCATCAAGGTGGACCCTTTTACCTTTGAGCCCAGGCTTGCTGGGCTGGAACTCACGCCGCTACGCGCTTTCGCACACCAGGTGCCACGTTATTACATGCAAGATTTTGGCTCCGCCATTTCTCATCCCAACACCAACGAATATGCTGCTTTCTTGCAGGACACGATCCGGGTATCAAAACATCTGGCACTAAGTCTCGGCGCCCGCTACGACTTGCAAACATTCACGGCCAAGGGACTTAAAACCAATCCTCTCTGGCCGGATTCGGGAAGAGTACCGATGAATCCCGATAATTTCGCGCCTCGCGCGGGCTTTGCATATTCTTTCGGTGAACACCGGCCACTCGTGCTTCGTGGCGGCTATGGACTCTTCTATACTCGCGTTCCACAGATTTATAACTCTACGGTGCAAACTCGGAACGGAATTTCGAATTCAACTCTGTATTTAAAAAACACCAATTTCTACGATCGCCAGATTTTACCGTCGTATCCCAATGCGCTGGTGAATTGTCCCCCCCCCCCCCCGCTGCGGCATTTTGCCAACCGCCAGCCGGCCTTGAGCAGTTTCTAAAGAGCGATATTTCCGCATTCGCGCACAACTTCCACACGCCGAAGGTAAATCAGGCTAGTCTCGGCCTGGAGCGCGAAGTCGCGCAAGGAACGGCAGTGGGAGTTTCCTACACCTTCGTCCATGGACAGAACTTGATCCGCGCCCGTGACGTAAATCTACCTCCTCCCGTGGACGTCTCATATCCGGTGTACGACGCCTCTGGAGTGAACTTGCTCGGCTATGACAGCGTGCAATCGTTTTCCACCTGGCAGATGATTGCATCCATATCTTGTCCGTTTCCGCCATGTATCAATCCGATATCGCGTCCGATCCCACAACTGGGGGCAATCACAGTTTTTTAGAGTGCAGCCTCAAGCGTTTATCACGGGTTAACAGTCTCGATCCACCGGCAAATGTCGCATGGAGTTTATTTTCGGATGGCCTACACATACGCGCATGCATTGGACGACGGCCAGGACGCCCTCGTTGCAGGACAGCCGGCAACCGTGCAAAACGCTTACGCTCCCCAGGCTGAGCGGGGGCCGAGCGTCACCGACCAGAGGCAACGTTTTGTGTTTTCGTGGATCACCGAGCCGCAGCTTTTCGGCAGCAGTCATTCCGTACTCAGCCGAATTTTCGACTCCTGGAAATATGCTGGTGTTGTCACGGTTGGCAGCGGTCGTCCTGTAAATGTGATGGTTTCAGGGGATGCGAATCAGGATGGCAATAGCGAGAACGACCGTTGCCAGGAGCGAGACGGAATCTTTTCTGGGTCCCGATTACGCGAGCACCGACTTGCGAA
>JBEEGK010000388.1:0-7597 GCA_041166845.1 Acidobacteriaceae bacterium | reverse complement strand
CAAACATTCGATCCGCCAAGTTGTTTGCGCAGTTTTGTTCTGCATTTTCTCTCTGTGTGTTTCTGAAGGTCAGGCCAAACGGCCAGCGTCAGAAGCAACGAATCGAGGCATAGCTCCGGTTCTTCATTACATTGCCTCCGACTGGGACGTCCTGACACGGTCCATGACTCGTTGCGACAGCATCGTGGACCCGAAGCTTGCACAGGGCGCGGTCCTTTATTTGCCTGCCGGATTTCCTGAACCGGATTCCGTGAAGAAACTTGACCAACAGTGCAAAGTGAGGATCGAGCATCTGCCGGCTCCGATCGAACATCCCGGACAGACCGACATGTCCGCCATCAAGCAGCATGGATTGCTCTACCTGCCCAACAGTTATGTGGTGCCGGGCGGCAGGTTCAACGAGATGTATGGCTGGGACAGCTATTTCATTATTCTTGGATTAGTCCGCGATGGCCGCCTCGACCTGGCACGCGGCATGATCGAAAACTTCTTTTTCGAGATTGAGCATTACGGCACCGTATTGAACGCCAACCGCACTTATTACCTGACCCGATCGCAGCCGCCATTCTTAAGCTCGATGATTGATTCCGTATACAGTGCACAAAAGGAAGCCGGTCACCCAGACAAAGCTTGGCTCGCTCGAGCTTATGACATTGCCGCGAAGGATTACGAGAACTGGATACACGATCCGCACATGGCAGGTTCTACTGGCCTCTCCCGCTATTTCGATTATGGGACCGGCCCAGCCCCAGAGAGTGTGCAAGACGAAACCGGAGTTTACCGCCGTGTAGCTGGATATTTCGTCGCCCATCCGGAATTCTCCGGAAGCTATCTGGTCGCGAAGAAATCAGACACGCGCCAAAGTGATGCAGGATTCTCTTACGGAATTAAAATCTGCGATGAGCCTGACAACAAGGTGAGCGCGGTCTGCGACTCTTCCGGATCCGTCAATCTCAGCCCGGATTACTACAAAGGTGACCGTAGTATGCGCGAGTCGGGCTTCGACATATCGTTTCGCTTTGGCCCTTACGGCGCAGCCACTCACCACTACGCTCCAGTCTGCCTAAACAGCCTGCTCTACAAGACGGAAAAAGATTTGCAGGAAATCGCTCAACAACTCGGGAAAAACGACGACGCAAAAAAATGGGGAGAGCGGGCCGAGCAGCGCAAGAAATTGATAAATCAATATTTGTGGGACCAGGATAGAGGAATGTTTTTCGATTACAACTTCGACAAGAGTGCGCGATCTACCTACGAATACTCCGCAACTTTTTACCCCCTGTGGGCGGGACTGGCCTCTCCAGAGCAGGCACAGGCGGTGGCGAGAAATCTGAAGATATTTGAACGCCCTGGCGGAGTGGCAATGAGTCCTTATGAAACCGGAGGCCAGTGGGATTTCCCCTATGGATGGGCTCCTCTGCAGGTCATCACTGTTGACGGTCTGCGTCGTTATAAATTCGATGCCGATGCCGATCGCGTGTCGTCCGAATTCCTGTCTACAGTGGGAGCGAATTTTAAGCGCGAGGGTACCATCAGGGAAAAATATGATGTCGTGACGCGGTCTTCAGAGGCGCACGTCACCGCCGGATATCAAGCTAACGTCGTCGGCTTCGGGTGGACCAATGGAGTCTACTTGCAGTTGTTGCACGAACTCCCGAAAGCAGCGCAAGAAAAGTTGGCGGCTGAGCAGGAATCCGCTCCGGGACCTAATAAGCCATAAGCTGTCTCGCTGGGCACTTCGAGTAGAAGGCGCTACTACGGTTTGCTGTTTGGGGTGTCTTGCAACTGCTCGGCGGCCTTCAACTCGCGCTCCGCGTCCTCTGTTCGTCCCAGATCACGATAAGTCTGGCCTAACAGATGGTGGGTTATCGAGTTGTTAGGATCCATCGAGAGCGCTCGTTGCAAGGCGCGCTCCGCTAATTCGAACTCGCCTTTCTTTTCGAGGACCTTGCCCATCAGAATGTAGGGTCCGGTAGAGTTCGCATCCAGCCAGATCGAACGTTGCAGCAACCGCTCGGCGTTGTCATATTTCTGAAGTCGAGAATAGGCGTCTGCAAGCTTGTAGTACGTGGCGGCGTCGGCAGGATTGATCGCCAATTCTTTTTGGAATTCAACCACCGCTTCCGGAATGCGAGACTTGTAGAGATAGAGTTCTCCCAGCAGAAAATGCACTGCTGGCAGCTTGGGATCAAGTGTCGCCGCCTTGTTCGCGTACTCTTCCGCTACCGGATCGAATTCCTGCCGAAGCAACATTCTCGCCGTGAACAGGTAGCTTGAGGCCGAGTCCGGAGGTACGTCGAACATGCGTGCAAAAGCGCTGCGCGCGTGGGCATAGTCCTTGGCCTGCATGTAGCAAATTCCCAAAATGTAGGAAGCGTCCACGTTGGCCGACGGATACCAGGACTGAACTTTCTCCAGGTACGGGATCGCTTGTGCCGGGCGGCCTGCGAGATAGTAGGACAATCCCAGCAACTGCTCAGCCTCATCGTCATTCGGATTCTCCCGCAGCGCGCGCGTCAAATCGTCGGCAGCTTTCAGGAAGTCGCCCTTCTTGTAGTAGGCGCTGCCAAATTCATGGGCAAGTCCCGGCGTGTTTGGATTCTTGGCCTTAAGTTCTTCGAGCTTGGAGATCGCTTCATCGTGCTTTCCCTTTCGCATTAGAGTGCGAATCTCCGCGAATGCCGGATTCGCGGGAGATGAGGTGGGTGCAGCCACTACCGCAGAAGATTGCTCAGATGGAGCTGAGCTAGGGGGCCGGTTTTGTGCTGGCGCCGTATATCCAAACGTCAAGAGCAATACAAAAATAAAGTTGGCAACAAATATTCTTAATAGCTTGGAATTCATTGAACCGGGGCCTCAGCAACACCTACGTATTTATCGGCCGCACCGTAGTAGAAAAGATAGCGATCTCCGCGTTTCACCGCTCCCTCGACAAAAACGACGTTGGGGACTTGGCCGGTCTTTTCCCATGCTTTTTCCGGAGAAAATATTGGCTGATCCGAGCGGTAGAGTAATTTGCGTGGATCTTTTCTGTCGAAAATCGCAACCGCAGTCCGATAAACCAGTTTGTCATCGGCACCGTTGTAAATGAGGACAATTCCGTCATTCGTCAAAATCGGCGCCGGACCAGGTTCAACAACGCGCGAATCGAATCTTCCGGGCCGGGTAGGAAGTACCGGCGTATTGGTTGCTTCTACCCAATGAATCAGATCCGAGGAGTAAGCGAGACCAGTCTGGTCGGTTTTGTCGGCGGCCGTTCCCAAAAAATACATCCAGTACTTCCCGTCAATCTTTTCAGGAACGATCGCGCCAGACTTGGTCCAAACAACATTCCAGTTTCCTTTGTACGCAGGAAGAATTACGCCTTTCCGTTCCCAATGAATCAGGTCTTTGGAAGTCGCTAGGCAGAGTTGCGCGTCTTTTTTGTTATAACCGGTGTAGGTCAAGTAATAAGTGTCGCTGAATCTCACCAGCCGCGGATCTTCCACCCCGCCGTCCCTCTCATAATCGGCCTCGGGTGAAAGAACGGGATCGGGTCGCTTGCGAAAGTGAACGCCATCCTCGCTCTCGGCGTAGCCCAGACGCGAA
The DNA here is from genome assembly GCA_041166845.1 of Acidobacteriaceae bacterium. Lineage (GTDB taxonomy): Bacteria > Acidobacteriota > Terriglobia > Terriglobales > Acidobacteriaceae > JALYIM01. The sequence goes on along the minus strand of JBEEGK010000388.1, from coordinate 4,009 downwards.
GTGCCACTTTTGTCCTGAGCACGATACAGCATCACATATTTGCCCTCATGCTCTACCACGCTCGGATTGAATGTGCCCGCCGATTCCCAGGTGTCTCCTTGGGGCGACAGCACCGGTGTTTCCACAGCGCGGTGCCACTTCCCAAATGGTAATTGTTTGGACGCTTGAAAGCCGAACTGGCTCGAAAGCACAATGACAATGAACCCTAGCAGCTTTTTGTTTCGAGAAAGATTCAATGGGTCTCCGCTTGAGAGGTAATAGTGACAATCTTACCCTGCCGCTATCTGCTTCATCTTAAGCAATTGGACTAGAACTAGCCGACGCACGTAACCTGTTTATCGTGGTTCGAGATTTATCCATGCAAATCTGGCGTCATCCAGGTGCCGTTGTTCTTTTGGCGCTGGTATTGGGAGCTGCCATCCCTGCGAGCACGTCGGCTCAGGCACCGACGTCTGGGGAAAGCGGCCCGCAAGCCTACCAGCGCGGACTCGCCGCAGTGGAAAAGGGAGATTTAGATGGGGCCAACAAGGCACTCACTCAAGCGGTGAAACTTAGTCCCCGCAATGTCGAAATGCAGAATGCCCTGGCACAGGTCCTGTTGCAGCAGGGAGACTTCGACTCTGCGATCATTCACTTCCGAACAGTTACGAAGCTCAAGCCAAATCTGGCAGTAGGACACGCCTACCTGGCGCAGGCGCTGGCCGCAAAGGGCGAGTTGGAGGAATCCGTCGCCGAGAACCGTATTGCCGTTCGGCTTGCTCCCCAGCAACCTGAGGCCCACCGTGCGCTCGCAAAAAGTTTGAGTCAGCAACGGAAGACGGACGAAGCGATTGCAGAGATGAAAACGGCGGTTAATCTGGCGCCCACTCGTGCTGAATTGCACGACGAACTGGGCTCTCTCCTGGCCCAAAAGGAGGATTTCGCGGGTGCGGAATCGGAGTTTAAAGCTGCCCTAAAAATCAATCCTGACTACGTAGTGGCTGAGCTTCATCTTGGAGTGGCACTGCTCGGCAAAGGCGACATCGGCGGCGCAAAAAATTCGCTGGAACGAGCAGCAAAACTGAATCCTAAAGATGCCAGCGCGCAGTACTATCTTGGAACCGCGCTCGAAGCCCAGGGCGAAACCGCAGGCGCGGCCCAGGCATATCAGCGCGCTATCGAGCTGCAACCGGAGTGGCCAAATTTCCAGACACGCCTCGGACTACTGCTGCAACGCTCCGGAGATCCGGTCCGGGCTGCGACTGTGTTCTCCAAAGTAGTGGCCCTGACGCCGGACGATCCTGAAGCTCACAACAATCTGGGGATGGCCCTCATGCAAGCAGGAGACGGCGACGCTTCTGTGCGCGAATTCCAAACCGCCTTGACACTCCGTCCCGGCGATACCGGCATTCGGGGCAACCTTGGAATAGCTTATCTTGAAAAATCTGAGTTTGACGGCGCGGTGCGAGAGTTGACCGAGGCGCTCAAGGCTTCTCCGGAGGACGCTCATCTTCATTACGATTTGGCGCTCGCCCTGAAGCTGAAAGACGACTTGCCGGGGGCTGTCGCACAGTTGAAAGAAGCGGTGCGGATAGATCCAAAGCTGGTCGACGCCTATTACACACTGGGTGTAACCCTCTGGCAGCAGGGAAATTTTCCCGAGGCCTCAGAAGAGTTGAAACGTGCCACCGCTCTCAAGCCCGACTACGCCGAGGCCTATTACACCTTGGGGACGGTCCTAAAGCAGATGAATAAACTGCCGGAGGCAGCCGACGCGTTGCGCGAGGCAATCCATCTGCAACCCGACTTTGCCGGAGCGCATACCACGCTGGCAACCGTCCTTCGCCAACTCGGAGATTCAGCGGGAGCCGCGGCCGAAAGCAAGATCGGCATAGCTGTAGCAAAAGAGAAGACCGGACTTCAGACAGCCACGTTCACTACGAACTCGGGCAGGCGGCTGCTTGACGCCGGAGATTTCGATGGGGCCATCTCCCAGTTTCAGAACGCGGTGGCGGCTGCGCCCGACTATGCTCCCGCGCACTATCACCTCGGAGTCGCCCTACAGCGAAAAGGAGATAAGAAAGAAGCCCAGAAAGAACTTGATAAGGCTGTGGGATTGGATCCTAAATATAAGACGCTTGGGCCGCTACCCACTGAGATACGAACTACTCCTGCGATATCTGACCAAGTCGAACGCTTGCGTTAAATCCTTACGCCCCAATTCTATGTTTTTGCAGAGACTCAAAATTAAAAATTCCAAATGCCATAGGAAGCGACAGCGAAGACAAATCCGTCATCCATGTTTTCAATAGCTTACATTCGTAATCCAGTTGGGTACCCAACCTGCATGACGGATAGTGGATTTGTACTACGCCCAATCCCTGTTCTACCCGAAATTGAAATTTCAGAGATGTCGGAGGATGGAATGAAGAAGGTTCTAAGTTTAGTGTCGGTGGTCGCGTTAGCAATGTTCATGGCGCTTTGGACACCCTTGGCCCAAGGCCAAGCAGTTTACGGAAGCATTTTCGGCACGGTGACTGACCCGTCAGGTGCCGCAATTCCGAACGTAAAGGTCGCGGTCACCGACCAGACCAAAGGCACGACTGACGAAGTTACCACCAACGACAGTGGGAACTACTCTGTAACCCACTTAATTCCCGACACGTACTCAGTTCGCGTCGAAGGCCCCGGCTTCAAAGCAACTGAACAGAAGGATATCGTCGTCTCCGCAGATACCTCCGTCCACGCCGATGTTCAGCTAACAGTCGGCTCCAACAGTGAACAGGTGGAGGTGACCGCTGAGTCGCCGCAGCTTAAGACCGACCGCGCTGACGTAGCCACCATTTTCAATGATCGTGCGGTAGAAGACCTGCCGCTGTTTAACCGCAACTTCACTGCCCTGGTTCTAGCGTCGCCCGGAACTCAGCAATTGGGATGGTCGCACGCTTCCAGCGAAAACCCACAGGGCAGCTTGCAGACCAAAGTGAATGGACAGACCTTCGCCGGTACCGGATTTCAGTTAGATGGCACCGACAACCGCGATCCGATTCTTGGCATTATCATCATCAATCCGACCTTGGAGTCGGTTACCGAAGCCAAAATTACCAGCCAGAACTACGACGCTGAATTTGGTCAGGCGATCGCTGGAGTTGTAGCAAGTCAGACTAAGTCAGGAAGCAACAGCGTTCATGGTAGCATCTTTGGATTCCGGCGCAGCGACGCTTTCCAGGCACGAGATCCGTTTGCGCAAAGCCCCAGGGCGAAAAACCCGATTACTGGGCGCACGATTCCACCCTCTCTGTACGGACAATATGGCGCCTCAATCGGCGGGCCGATCGTAAAAGACAAACTCTTCTTCTTTGGCGACTACCAGGCCACCCGTTCCAAGATCGGTTCTTCATTTTTGCAGTCAGTGCCAAGCGCGCTGGTTCGATCAACTTGTGGGAATGCATCTAGTGGGGTTTGCGATCTCAGCGAGTATGCCAACGTGATCTACGATCCGCTTACTGGAGCCGCAGATGGGTCGGGCAGGACTCCATTTGCCGGTAATCTTATTCCAAACAACCGGTTGTCTCCCCAAGCGGTAGCACTGTTGAACGAGTTCCCGGCGCCAACTAGCGCTGGCCTGATCAACAACTTTGCCGCAGGAGGCAACGGTGTTTTTAACAATGACCAGTTCAATGTCAGGATTGACGACCAGACTACTTCCAAGCTGCATACGTTTGGTCGCTATAGCTTTGCCAAGTACACCTTGACCGGTAACGCAGCTTTCGGATTATTGGGAGGCAACGGCTTCGGTACGGGTGGTTTCGCAGGCGGTTCCAAGAGTAGGGATCAGAGCCTCGCCGCGGGTTTTGACTATGCACTGAGTACGAGCGTTTTAACCGACTTCCGGTTCGGGTACGTGAGATACCACGTCAACGTAGCTCCCAATGGAGTTGGAACGACTCCCGCTACCGCCGTTGGGATTCCCGGCTTGAACACCGGCACGAGCTTCACTTCTGGCCAGCCGTCGTTCTTCGTTGGATCG
>JBEEGK010000387.1:0-6244 GCA_041166845.1 Acidobacteriaceae bacterium | reverse complement strand
ATGGTATTCCGCGTCACGGCTCAGAATGTAGAACCGACGATGTCAGCGACGAATGCGGCGTTCGCGGAGTCGCACGTAACAATTGAGAGCTTGCAGGTCTTGCGTACTGCGCAGGAGTATGTGATGGAATTCGAGGCTAACGTGAGCCTTCATCAACAAAAGAAGTTAGCAGCGAAAATCACTCCGTTGGGAACCAAGTTTGAGCTTCTTTTCACTTTGGCCGGTCGCAGTGTCGGTGAAGCCGGTTAAGTGAAACACTCATATGGGCGCAAAGTCCTGCTCCCGGCCCGGTACTGGCGTTTAGACAGCGCCGGTGCTCATCAGCGAGAGCGGGTCGCGGTGCATGAAGACGGCGCGTTCTCGTTTCGAAGATGGTGTTATACCCAGATTCACTCCGCTTTTTTCTCACCGGAGACGTGCACTTCAACGCTCTGACTTTTGACACAAACTCCGGAGGAAAATAAGCACGGGAATTGTTGCCAAATCCGAAGCCTCAGACGCGAGCAATGCTGACCTCACTCGATTCGCGCACCACGGCGGTAAATTCATAATGCTTCACGGTACAGCGGACGCGACCATTCCTACCAACTCTTCCGTCATGTATTACAAAACGGTGCAGAGCAAAATGATGCAGAAAGAGACATAAACAACTTTCTGCGCTTTTACCTGATACCTGGCTTTGGACATGGTCGTAGTGCCTTTAATGCGGACTTAGATGCTTGACGTCCTCGATCGCTGGCTCGATACGGGGGCCGAGCCGACCAACTTGGTCATCGTGGATAACAATACAAGGCTCACTAGGCCGCACCCGTCCATTATGTGTCTATCCCGAATGGCCGAAGTACAAAGGTTCGGGTGATGTAAATGCGGCCAGCAGCTTTGAGTGCGTAGCAGAATAACCGAGAGTAACCGGTTACTTCTCTGGGGCGAATATCAGAACCGCTGCCTCTTCTTTATCACTTGCAGGGGCGGCAACGTAGTAGCGATCTAGGTCTGACGAGAAAAAGGATGTTCCGGTGCCGCCTCGTGTTGGAATCTTTCCGATGGTCTCGTAGTGGTCGGCGTCTTTTTGCTCATACACAAACACAAAACCCTTCGGAAGTTCTCGTCCTCCGGAAACATATACCCGCTTCCGTGCCGCATCGAAATAAACGCCGTCCATTCCTTCCGCGGTAGGAAGGTGTGCGACCTCTTTACCCGACTTCGAGTCCATCACGATCATTTCCGCAGGACTCTTCGTGCCAATGAATAGCCGGGAAGTGGATTCGTCAAATGCGGCATCACCTGGACGCTGGCTGGATATGGGCCATGACGAAATTACTTTTTGCTTCTTCGTGTCAATCAACTGCAGTTGATTGGCAGCTGAACTGAACTCAAACAAGATAGTTTTATTTTCATTCATGAGAAGCTCAGACGGATGGGCCCCCGTTTCCACCTTATTGAGCAATTTGTTAGATTGCGCATCAATGATCCCGATCTCTCCATAATTCTTTCCGGCGTCCTTGCCCCCATATCCAACGTAAACAAGCTTGGAGTTCGGATCATAAACGAGGCGGTTCGGTCCCGGCTCCAGGTGGATGGAGTCCAGTAGTTCGAGCGTGTCCCCATGGAAAATGCGGACCATTGCATCATCTCCGCTCGCTACGAAAATCTTATTTAGCTGGGGCACGTACAACACCCCCTGCGGTTTTTTGAAGCCCGACAAACTGCGCGACCACTTACCAGACCGCAAGTCCACTACTTCGACAGTCCCGTTTTCCAGGCCGGCAACAAACAAACGTTTGCCTTTGGCGTCCACATCCATGTGGTCGAGCCGCCCTTTCACATTCGGCAACGAAATCGTTTGGACGAGCCGAAGCGGCTGCTTTTCGTTCTCTTGGCATCTCGCGAGTCCGGCACATGCGATCAGAAGCGACAGGGCCAGCAACCATCTTTCATAACCCGTGCTCATAATGTTCATCTAGTCCTCCGGGGCATAGACCCACAGAGCTGCACCTTGTTTTGAACTCGCAGGCACAGCCAAATAAAACCGGTCTCGCTTTTCGTACCACAAGCCAGTGCGCGCTCCAGTAACGGTGGGGATTTTCGCGAGTGCTTGGTAATGGTCCGCATCGTTTTGCTGGATGACTGTGATGAAACCTTCTCCGCCGGGAACATAAATTCGTTGGCGTCCGCTGTCGTAATAAACATCGTCAGCATCGTTCACACATGGAACGCTGGCAACGCGGGAGCCAGTCTCGGTGTCCAGCACCATAAGTTGTGCTGGCTTGCGCGCGACGACGAAAAGCCGGTGATCAGCTTCGTCCAGCGCCATCGGATAGTTGGCTTTGCCATTCTTCAGTGGCCAGTCCGTCACCTTGTGCGTTTTGCGATCAATCACCACAACTTTTGCTTTTGTCGCGATGTTTGCGTAGATCACCGGTTTCGTCGTGGCAACCTGAAACGACTCCGGATGAGCATCAAGCTTGGCGACGTCTTCCAGTCGTTTTCCGGTGGCAGCCTCGACGGTGGCGATGCCTCCACCCTCATCACCGCCATAAGCGACGTAGATTTTCTTTTCGGCTGGATCGTATCGGACGTTGTCCGCGTCCTCGCCAATCTCAATCGTATCCAGCAATTTAAAACTTTCCCCGTCGTAAATTCTCAGCTTTCCGTCTGTACCGTTAGCCACGAAAAGCCTATTGAGGTCGCCCACGAAAACTACACCCTGAGGATCGGCTGCCCCAGTGATGCTATGGATATCGCGGCCTGCAAATGTGTCAACAACTTCGACGGTGTTGTTGCCGAGCGCTGCTCCGATGACCCGTTTACGCTTTGCATCGAAGGTGAAGTGGTCTATGCGTCCACCTACGTTGGGAAGGGGAATCTCCTGGACCAGAAGTAGCGGTGATCTGTCAGTTGTGGGGGACTGATCTTGTGAAAAAGCCCCGGACGCGAATATCAATACCATGACACCAAATGCTGATACCCTTTTCATGTTTTGCTCCTTGGCGTCGCGCTTTTGCAGAATGCTTCGCAAGTTAACACATGCTACCGCCACTAACAATTTGAAAGAATCAAGCACGGAATATGTAGAGCACAAGAAGGCTTGCGGCCTGGGTGTGCGCGAGAGTATCTCTAAACGGACTTAAGGTTTCCTTCAGGTTGTGAAGCCTAATAACTATTGGTCGTCGTTCTGTAATGACTTTAGAAATCAGGAACTGTGAATTACGGTGCAATCTTTCGATCGGCGTTGGTGGCTTTGCTGCGAAACAAAATGCGCAGCATCCTCACTGTGCTGGGTATTACGATTGGCATTGCGGCGGTAATTTGCGTGGTCGCCATCGGCAAAGCTGGGCAGGCGCGTGTAGAACAGCAACTGAATAACCTCGGCGATAATTTCGTCTGGATCGAAGCGGGCGGTCGCGCGGTGAATGGCGTACGCACCGGAACCCACGATACCAAGACCCTGGTGATGGCCGACGCCATAGCTGTTAAGAATCAGGTATCACTGATAAAGGCCGTTTCGCCGAACGTGGATGATCCCGTCCAAGTGATCTACGGTAATCAGAATTGGCATACCTCCTACCGCGGCGTTACCCCCGAATATTTCGAAATCAAGCGCTGGTACGTAGACCAGGGAGCAATCTTCTCGCAGGACGACGTGGAGCGCGCAGCCGATGTCTGCACTATCGGACGCACCGTCCGCGACCAACTTTTTGGCGTGGAAGATCCGATTGGAAAAGTCATTCGCGTCAACAGTCTCCCTTGCAAAGTAGTGGCAACGCTTCATCCGAAAGGGCTCTCGCTCTCGGGGCAGGACCAGGACGATACCATCATTCTGCCTTATACCGTAGCTCAGAGAAAACTGAAGGGAATTACCTGGCTAGACGACATTCTCTGCTCCGCCGTATCACAGGGTGCGGTGAAGATGGCTGGACAGGAAGCAACTGCGGTGTTGCGCGATCGCCATCATTTGCGACCGGAAGAGGAGGACGACTTTAACATCCGGAATCCCGAGGACGTGATTCAGGCGCAACTCGACGCCAGCAAGACCCTCACCATACTCTTGATCGCAATCGCTTCTGTTTCCCTGATCGTGGGGGGCATCGGAATCATGAACGTAATGCTGGTTTCAGTGACCGAGCGAACGCGCGAGATTGGAGTTCGCGTTGCGATTGGTGCGACCGAAGAAGCGATTCAACTTCAGTTTTTGGGCGAATCCATCATGCTTAGCCTCGTCGGGGGCGCCGCCGGGGTTTTATTTGGACTCGTCGGATCGTATCTGGTAGGTCAAACGCTCGGATGGCCGATACAGATGTCCCTTGAAGCTGTCGTAGTCGCGGCGATGTTTTCCGTAGCCGTAGGCGTGTTTTTCGGATACTACCCGGCGCGTAAAGCGTCCCGGCTCGATCCCATTGAAGCACTGCGGTACGAGTAAAGCATTTCGTCAAATATGAAAATAAAGCTCAGGTGGCTGATCATCACAGCGGTGATATTGCTGGTGGCTGTTGGTATTTATTTCTTAATGAACGGCAATACCCAGGCACAGCATTTCACAGCTAAAGTCGAACGCGGTCAGATCAACGATGTTGTCGAAGCCACCGGTACTATCAACTCGGTAATAACTGTGCAGGTGGGTTCGCAAGTGTCTGGTACCATCGCAAAACTCAATGCGGATTTTAATTCTCGCGTGCATAAGGGAGATATCATCGCATTGATTGATCCTGCGCTGTTCAAAGGCGCCCTGTTGCAAGCTGCCGCCGACCTGGAGAATTCCAAAGCGAACCTCGAATCGGCCCGCGCTAATTTAGAAAAGTCCAAAGCCGCACTGGTGCAAACCAAGGCAGACTACGATCGCGCAGTCGGTTTGGCTAAAGACGGAGTGATGAGCAAGCAGCAGCTTGATCTCGCTAAATCAAACTACGATGGGGCCAATGCATCGGTGACCGGGGCCGAGGCCAACATCACTCAAGCGGTCGCGCAAGTCAGCCTCAAAAAAGCGGCAGTCGCAGTGGCGCAAATCAACCTCGATTACACCGTGATTCGCTCGCCGATCAACGGCACGGTGGTCGCTCGTAATGTGGATGTCGGGCAAACCGTCGCCGCTTCACTGCAAGCGCCCACAATTTTTACGATTGCGCAGGACCTCACCAAAATGTGGGTGTACGCCAAGACCGACGAGTCCGACGTGGACAATATCAAAGTCGGCAAAGCGGTGACCTTTAAGGTAGACGCCCTCCCCAAACAGACATTCCACGGAGTCGTGAGTCAGGTGCGAATGAATCCGACCTCCGTTCAAAGTGTGGTTACATACGACTCGATTATTGAGTTTTCGAATCCGGAGTTAAAACTCTTCCCAGGGATGACGGCATATGTGACCATTCCCGTGGCTACTGTGCAGAGTGTTTTAAAAGTGCCGAACACCGCGCTGCGATACAAACCGCCCATGACGACGGAAGAAGTTCTGAGGTTGTATAAGCAATACGGAATTGACGAAGGGGAAGGGAAGCAGGCCGCCAGCGCCTCTTCTTCGGGCGGTACGGACAAAGGCAGTAGTCAGAATTCTGCACGCCCTCCGAAGGCAGACAGCGCCGTAGTCTGGAAGTTACATGCCGACAAAAGTATGGAGCCGGTAAAAATTGCTCTTGGCATCACGGATCACGCCTTTACCGAAGTAAGCGCGGTTCTGAAAGGCGATCTCAAAGAAGGCGACGACGTGATTATTCGATCCGTGCTGCCCAACAGTACTGCTCCCGGCGGAATCAAACATTAGTATCGTGAGTTTGCGATCTCCATGGAAGTGATGAACGATGTTGGCCAACTCGAATTCCGCAGCACCACGACAGCGAGCGTGGTCATCCGTGTAGAGAATGCACACAAGTATTACGAATTGGGTGAAACCAAGGTGCATGCCCTACGCGGTGTGACGATTGAAATCGCGCGCGGCGAATTCGTTGCCATCATGGGGGCTAGCGGTAGCGGCAAATCTACTTTCATGAACGTGCTGGGCTGTTTGGACCGTCTCACTTCAGGGGCGTATTTCCTCGAGGGAATCGACGTCTCCGAGCATGACAAAAAAGCCCTCGCCCTTATTCGGAATTTGAAAATTGGATTTGTTTTTCAAGGTTTCAATCTTCTGGCTCGCACCACGGCCCTGGAAAACACCGCTTTGCCCACTCTCTACACGAAGATTGATAAAGCCGAGCGCGAGAAGCGTTCGGCCAATGCGCTGGCCTTGGTAGGCCTGGCTAATCGCTCGCAT
>JBEEGK010000386.1:0-3926 GCA_041166845.1 Acidobacteriaceae bacterium | reverse complement strand
ACTGATTCTGATTTTAGGCGCCGTCATCCTGACTCTCATCGGCTTGCATCGAGTGGGAGGATTTGAAGGGCTGCGGGCAGCGCTCCCGGCCAGCTACTTTCATATGGTGAAGCCCATTCACGATCCGGACTTTCCATGGACCGGGATTTTCTTTGGGGCTCCGATACTCGGGATCTGGTATTGGTGTACCGATCAGGTGATTGTGCAGCGTGTGCTTTCGGCAAAAGATGAAGGCCACGCCAAGGCCGCAACCATTTTCGCAGGCTTTCTGAAAATCCTTCCGGTTTTTATGCTGGTTCTTCCCGGGCTTATCGCCGTCGCCCTCTACCGCGATCTTTTTAAATTCGGGCCTCAGGGCGACGTACTGAATGGAGACATCGCCTATCCCTCGCTCATCATTAATCTACTTCCGACGGGTCTTGTGGGATTAATGATTGCGGCGCTCCTGGCGGCATTGATGGGTGCAATGAGTTCGGTATTTAATTCCGCGTCCACGCTGGTGACACTGGATTTTTACAAGAAGGTCCGGCCGCAAGCTTCGGAGAAACAGTTAGTCAACTTCGGACGCATCGCCACCGGACTGATGGTCCTGCTTGGATTGTTGTGGGTGCCATTTATCCATTTAATCAGCAGCCAACTCTATGTTTATCTCCAGAGTGTTCAGGGATATATCAGTCCGCCAATCGCCGCCTGCTTCATTCTCGGAATCGCATGGACGAGAGTGAACGCCCAGGGAGCAATCAGTTCGCTCCTGACCGGGTTCGTGCTGGGAGCGGCACGCTTCGTACTCGAGCTCTTGGACCGCGCGCAAAAGTCTGCTGGCGGCGCCGGGTTCGACGGTTCCGTTATCCGCTGGCTGATTGACATAAATTTTCTGCATTACTCCATTCTCATGTTTGTCATTTGCTGTCTGGTGCTGGTTGGCGTCAGTTTGACTACGCCCGCGACCGAGCGAAAGAAGCTTGCCGGTCTGACCTTCGCCACTGTGGCAGACAAAATGGATGTGATCTTACTGAGCAACGTGCGCCAGAAGCCTGCCGCGGAAACTGTGGCCGAACGCAGAATCAACATTGCATTCAGCATGGCTTTGATTCTCACCGTTATTGGACTGTGGGTGCATTTCCGCTAGGAAATCTGAAAATGCCCACCATTCGTGTTCTTACGCCGAAGGTTACCCGCGAGCAGGCGCTGGCGGAGTTTTCTAGTGGCGGCCTGACGGAGTATTGGCGCGGAGCTGCCTATGGTCCACTTCGTTCCGTCGCCGACTTTTACATTCCCTTTCGGCTATTCCAGGTAGAAATATCGAATGGTGGCAAGCTTGATCAGCGGATACTCGGAATAGATGCCGTCGGGGGTTCCCTCAGCCCTTATTCCTTTGCGACCGCACCCTGTGCGGACGACGTGATCTCCGTGGACACCAGAAATTGCCTGCAAGTCTCAACCGACGAATCGTCTGCGAAAGCAACGGTAATTTCGAAAGTGCAGCGAATATTGTTCGCGACAGGTTTTTTCCGAATCGGAAACTTAGAGGTTTCAGCCCGAGAAATTCCGGGAGAGATCCACATTCCCTACTGGGTGGGTGTCCGTGACAGTGGTCGCAAGGTAACGTTCACCGTGATGGATGCCGTCCGACGCCAACTGGAAGGTGGCAAGGTGAAACTCGTTCTACATCGATGGATCAGCTCGCGCTAATACCAGTGCTCGTCTCTGCTCGTAGATTCTTGTTCTTTGCCTTCTTGAGATTTGCAATCACTCCGGTTATTGAGTGACCTTCGTAACTCCCTTTCGCGCTGTCGCGCGTTTATCCTGAATACCGCTAACTGCCCCGGAATGTAGCAATTTTTACTTAACAAAATTGCTGCGCACTTCATCGTTGCGAGGCTGGAACAAGATGTCGAATAAAATCGGACGCTTCGAAATATTGAGTGAAATCAGCCACTCCCAAGCGGGGGTTGTCTACAAAGGCACCGATCCCACGGGCAATGAAACTATTGTTCTTAAGACAATGAAGTTGGAACTCCTCGGCGATCAATCGACCGAAGTTATTAAGCGCATTCTCCAGGAGACCGAGAAATCAAAGGTGCTGAACAGCCAGAACCTTGCCGTGCTTTACGGTGCGGGAGAAATTGAAGGACAGTTTTGCGCTTCCATGGAGTACGTCCAAGGTAACAGCATCGCCACCATGCTGATTCGGAAAGAAGGGTTTTCCACCTGGGACCTGCAGGACATCGCGCGTCAGGCTTGTCAGGGCCTCGACCACGCCGGCTCTCATGGGCTGGCACATCACTCGCTTGAGCCCGCGAAAATCATGGTGCAGTGGGACGGCATGGTGAAAATTCTAGCCTTCGGAGTTTCCCGCATGGGCGAGTACGCGGTGACTGCGCAGGGGCCGGCGCCGGAAGTCCTGCATTACCTTTCGCCCGAGCAGATTCGCGGCGAATCCATTGACATACGTTCGAACCTGTTCACCTTGGGCGCGATGTTCTACGAGATGTTGACCGATAAAAAATGTTTTGACGGAGACGACTCGGAAGCGGTGAGGCGAGCAGTGGCTGAAAACATGCCGGCGCCTCCTCATCGCATAAACGCAAAGATTCCGGCCGCGCTTAGCGCGGTCATCATGAAGACTTTGGCGAAGTCGCCAGACGAGCGATATCAGACCGGAAAAGAACTTTTGATTGATCTGGAAAAATCTAAAACCGCCGCAAGCAGCTCAGTGCCGGCTGCGCCAGCGGCAAAGACGCCTTCGCGAGTTGCAAATACGGCGTCAACTACCTCTCTAGGTACAGAGCGCAACACAGCGAGCAAAGCCGCCGCTGCGGGATTCAGCACTGCACCCCCGGCAGGTGCCCCTGGAAACGCCTATGCGCCAACTCCGAAGAACAGTGCATCGGTTGCGTCCCCGGAAGTTCCGGCCTCGCGCGTCGTAGATCCGCAAGTGGACGCGAATAAAGCACCGGCGCAAGCAGCGGGCAGAAGCTTCTCGGAAATTGACGAGCTACCCCCGCTTAAAGAGGTCTTAGTCGCCGACCCGTTTTCCTCGCCTCTGCAATCCAGCCATCAAGAACAAATCCGAAAACCGGTTTTCACGAAGACTGGGCATCCCGAAAAAGCAAAAGTCGATCCCAGCGTCATTGCAAAGAACGCAATGGCCGAAATTCAGAAGATGCCGCCCAAGCTATTTATTTATGCCATAGGAGCGGCAATCGCCATCATCTTCCTGGTCACTATCGTGATCGCCTTTCATTTCGGCTCCGGAAGCTTAGACGATGCCGGCACAGCAGAAAGTTCCCGCCCGAAAACCGTGCCTGCCTCTTCGGTGGCCGCGGACAGCGCGCCTGGAACGCTGCCGGAAGCGATTGCCAAGCCCGAGCCTGCCACTGTGACTTCGGTCAGGCCGAAGGCAAACATAAAACGAAAGAGTAAGCCCACGATGGCCGCCTCTGCTCCCGTTATCGTTCCCGGACAGCTCAACGTGAGTTCAGTTCCGGAGGGAGTGCAATTCAAGGTAGATGGCCGTGAGAACCCGGGCTGGATTACTCCGGTTAACGTGACTGGATTAACTCCCGGTCAGCACACGGTCACATTCGCGAAGGCTGGCTACAAACCCGAGACGCGCAGCCTGGCTCTTTCCGCCGGCGCGAAATCAGCAGTCATTGTTCAACTCGAATCTCTCTACGCAACCGTGCTGCTGGCGAGCGAACCCGCTGGAGCTGCTGTTTACATGGATGGCAGGGACACCGGGAGATTGACTCCAACCCAGATCACATCCGACAAACCAGGCAGTCACTCTTTTATGTTCAAGAAACAAGGTTATCTGGAAGGAACCGCAACCGCCGACCTGCAAACCGGCCAAACGGTCCGTGTGACATCGAACCTCAAAGTGCTTGGCAACGCCGATGACATTAAGATTGGCGGCAAGTTTA